>JAFGJA010000509.1 GCA_016929355.1 Anaerolineae bacterium
CTCCATGCCGAGTGTACGCGATCTGGCCCGGTTGTCAATTCCTGGCTCCTGATCGACAATCTGGTAGACACTGCTGTAATGATTACTCAGGAGACACACCGTATGGGTTTTATTTCACGTCGTTTTGGAATTATGATTTTGATAGCGTATGCCGCGATCCTGATCGGTGGTGTGGCGGTGTGGAAGCAGACTATCGCCATCTCCATTACCGATCAATCGCATGTCAATGCGCAAGATACCGAACCCCCGATCACCACGCCCGCGCCGCCGTCGGCTGAGGTGTTGGCTTATGCGCGCCAGATCGCGGAGCATTTTTCCGCGCTGCCTGCTGCGACCTCGGATGCTGGCGAGCAGTATGTGTTTGTGTCGATCAGCGATGGACAGTCGCCCGCGCTGGTGGCATTGGGAGCCGGGGCTGATATTCCCGGTGCGATTGATCAGGCGCTGACCCAACTCGATTCACTCTGGACGCACGATACGCCGCCGGAGTGGATCAAACTGGATGTGGTGCAGCATACGTATACCTTCGAAAATCTTGATTTTGGGCAGCCCTTGCCTATCGTGCGCAGTCTGAACGGGTTCGCGCTGGATTGGGCCAGTGAGTTGGCTTTTCTGCCGGAAGAATCCGTCGCTTATACCCTGATCGACAGTGACGGTCTGATTCGCTTCGACAATATCGAAGAATACCTGGGCCAGCGCGCCGTATACCAGACGCCGTTGTCCGAGTGGTCCGGTCCGTACTCCGGCGATCTGATCGCGTTTACCAGCACCAGCGTGTTTATGCAGGGCGATGAGGCGTTGGCGCTCTATCGCGGGCATCGGACCGCGTATGATACGTCGCCGGAAGGATTGGTCGCGGCAGCGCTGCAAGGTGGGGCTTATCTCACACAGGCGGTCAAGGATGATGGCTCATTTGTCTATAGTTTCCTGCCGAAGTCGGATCAGGAACAGGATGATTACAACATCATCCGGCACGCGGGCACGGTGTATGCGATGGCCGAAGTGTACGCCGCAGCCCCAGACCCGGCCTTGCTTGATGCAATGCAGCGCGCCGCCGCTTATCTGGTCAACGCGACAGTCATTTGTCCTGGTCAGACCACCGACATCGATACGTTGTGCGTGGTCGAGGATGGTTGGGTCAAGCTGGGCGGTAATGCGCTGGCAATTGTGGGCCTGGTCGAATACACGTTGGCGACAGGTGACGAACAGTATCTACCCGTTATGACGCAAATGGCCGAGTGGATTCAGGAAGCGCAGCGCGCCGATGGATCGTTTGTGCAAAAAGTGTTTGTCGAAACCAACGTGATTGAGGACATCGATTCGCAGTATTATCCCGGTGAGGCGATTCTGGCGATGACGCGCCTCGCTGCGCTGGATGGCGATGCGAGGTGGTTGGATGTGGCCGAAAACGCGGCCCGATACCTGATCACGGTGCGTGATGCCGGGCTGGAAACCTACGAACTGACTCACGATCACTGGTTGCTGTACAGCCTCAATGACCTGTACCGCGCCCGGCCAGAGGCGTTATACCTGGATCACGCGATGCGGATCGCGGAGGCGATTGTGATGGGGCAGAATCGCGCGCCGGAGTATCAGGACTGGTTCGGCAGCTATTACCGCCCGCCCCGGTCTACGCCGACTGCGACCCGTTCCGAGGGGTTATGCGCCGCCTACCAACTCGCGCGCGATTTTGATCTGCCGGAGATGGCGGATCAGATTCTCGAAACGCTGGAGTATGGGATTGGTTTCCAACTGCAAACACAGTTTCAGCCGGAAAGCGCCATGTATTTAGCCGATCCGCAGCGCGTGTTAGGCGCGTTCCACCGGGACCTGGATAATTTTGAGATTCGGATCGACTACGTGCAGCACAACATTTCGAGTCTGCTGTGTACGGCGGAGGTATTGGGCGCGAAATGATGGTGGACTGCTGGAGGGGTAACGAGTGTTCGCCGTTTGACCTCACCCCCCGGCCCCCTCTCCAAGCACGGAGAGGGAGAGTCAGGCGCGCGAAAGGGTTTTTGTAGGGGCGACTTTGCAAAGCCCTGGGCGGGTTAACAAACCCACCCCTACATCGACATTTTTCACTGCCTGATTAATCCTGTCCGCCCCTGAATCGATCACGGAGAGGAGATGCCTAATCCTGTACGCGCGTGACGTATTCGCCGGAGCGCGTATCCACGCGGATTCTATCGCCCACATTGACGAACAAGGGCACGGTTACGCTGAGGCCGGTTTCGGTGGTGACTTTTTTGGTCGCGCCGGTGGCCGTATCGCCTGCCACTGCCATTTCTGCATCGGCTACATCATGATCGACGTTGGGCGGCAGTTCGTAATCGATGATTTCCGTGCCGTAGGTCATCAGCTTGATTTGCAGATTTGGCGTCATATACAGAAAATCGTCTCCGAACAATTCCTTGCGTAGCTGAGGTTGTTCGTAGGTTTCAATATTCATAAATGTCAGAAATTCGCCATCGTCATACAGGTATTCAACCGCGACGGTTTCGATAAAAATATCCTCGACGCGCTCGCCAGAGTTGAAGGACATTTCACGAGTCCCGCCTGTGCGCAGATTGCGGACCTGCACTTTGATCGTCGCGCCGCCGCGTCCGGTTTTGTTGTGATGGTATTTCAAGACCTTAAAAATTTCACCATCGACGGTGAAATTGGTTCCATTGCGAAGTTGATTTGAGTCAATCATGGGAGTGTTCTGTCCTTGTTCTGTTGTAGTTATCGTTTACCGGAGCAATTATACCAAACTTCTGTGCTGGGTGAACGGGGAACATCGCTCACGCTACTCCTCCGGCCATTCCTTCGGATAGGATACCGTAAACGTTGTTCCTTCTCCCTCTGCGGAAGTGAATGTCACTGTGCCGCCCAGATAGCGCTCGGTGAACAACTTCACGCTGTATGAGCCGATGCCGCGTCCCTCGCCTTTGGTCGAAAACGAGCGCTGGAAGAGCTGCAACTGGACATCGCGCGGCATGACACCTTCATTATGCACAGCAAACGTGACTGGTTTTGCGCCCTGGTCCTGGTCCTGTGAGGCGTCCTGCCAACAGGTCAGCGTGACGGTTTGCCCTGGTTGGCTGGCTTCCAGCGCGTTTTTCACCAGATTGCCCAATACCCGTTCGATCAACAATTGATCGCTGGTGAAGGTGAAATCTGCCGCCGCCGGATCAATCGTGATCAGGCGGCCCTGCGCGACTTCATGCGCTTGATAAAAGGCCCGCACACTGTCCAATACCTTTCGGGATCGGATCATGCGCGGTTGCAGCTTGAGATCACCGGCTTCGGCGGAACTGATTTCACGCTGCATTTTGACTTCATCGATCAGGCGCAATGTGGCTTGATACAAAAATGTTTTCATTTTTTGGGTGCGGGCGTTTTCTTCGGGCGTTTTCATGAGCAGTTCCGAATAGCCCAACAGCACACCGCTAATGTTCAGCACATCGTGGAAAAAGAGGCGCTCAAATACGCGGCGGCGCTTCTCGTGGCTGATGTCTTCCAGCACGAAGATCGAAAAGCGCTGATTATCCAGGGTATAGGGTGTGCCGCTTACGCGCAGTTCGAGCGCATCCCCGTTTTGCTGCACGATGCGACATTCTTCCACCGCGTGTTTGCCGCCGAGACTGGATAAAATCGCTTGCGCTGCGCCGCAGGTCCGGCAAAACTCAGTCGTGCCACAGCCGGAAACCGTACTGGCATGAGCACAACTCAACACGTTACCGGGTCGCAAGCCTTGCACCGCGTCTATATCCGGCACATTGAGCATCGTCAATAAGGCGGTATTTGCAAACACGATCTGGCGATGCCGGTTCAACACCAGACAGATATTCGGGATCGCGTTCAGAATATCGAGCGGCAGTACGGCCAATTGCTCGGCCTGCTGTGTGAGTTCTTCCGGCGTACTGCGTTCAGGTGAGGCAAACAAGGTTGGCAGCGCTGCATCTTGAGTCATGATAGTTAGCTTAATCACCTATTTTTGTTTTTTCTTGCGGCCATCGATTATTTCCCAATCCATTCCGCCGCCGCACCGGGTAACTGCGCCATCGGGCCGCGCCGCACCGTGCAGCCGGGCAGACTCTCCAAAAAGACGCTGCCGTAACGCTTGGTGATCACGCGGTTATCGAACAGCACGACCACGCCGCGATCCGATTTAGTGCGGATCAAGCGTCCGAACCCCTGGCGGAAGCGCAGCACCGCATCCGGTACGGCGTATTCCATGAAACTGTTCTGGTACAGTTCGGAGCGCGCCGCGAAGATCGGATCGCTGGGCACGGCGAAGGGCAGGCGCACAATGGCAACGACGCTCAAATCCTCGCCAGGCACATCCACACCTTCCCAGAAGGATCGCGTGCCGAGCAAAACCGCGCGTTCTGTGCTGACAAAACCGTCGAGCAGCGCTTGCCGACTCGTGCCGTCGCTTTGATCAAACACGGTGATATTGCCCAACGCCAGCCGGGGCGCAATCGCTTGCGCGGTCTGCCGGAGCTGTGAATAGGACGTGAACAGCCCCAATAACCGCCCCTGGGTCGCTGCCGCCAGTTCGATCAAACCGCGTTCGATGGCTTTCTGGTAATCGTCGCGGCGGTTGGGTTCCGGCATATCGGTGGGGATATAGACCAGCGTGCTTGCCTCGTAATCAAACGGCGAGCCGACCACCGCTTCCTCGGCTTCGTGCGTGCTGAGGCGATCCCGCACGTATTCAAAATTGCCACCCGTGCGCAAGGTCGCGCTGGTCAGGATGACCGATTCTTTGGTGTTCCACAGGTGTTCTTCCAGCAACGGCCCGACATGCAACGGCGCGGCATGGACTGATAACTTTGTCCCATCCTGATCGACCTGGACCCAGTAGATCATGTTTTCAAGCGGTTTGCAGGAAAAGGCGTCTAACTGCGCGTGCATTTCGACCAGATGGAGCGCGGCGGCCTGGACGCTGGAGAGCAGATCGTCGTAATTGCGCACGTCGAATTCGGATAAGCCCGCCAGCCCGCGCGCGAGCCGACTCATGGCGCTGCTGATCGCCAGCGTGAACTGGCTCAACACGTCCCACGCCATCTCGATTTCTTCCCAGGCGGGTTGGCGGCGTAGATTGTCCGTGATCCGTACCTGACTCGAATATTCGCCGCGCCGCAGCGATCCCGTTTGCTGCAAATAGTTCATCACCGTATCAAAATAGCGCTGGACATGATGCCCCATCGCCTTGAGCGAATCCGCAACGATGGTGACATACTGCTCGATCTGCTCGAAATACTTGGGCGGGACGCTGCCGCGCGTGCCGCGAATCACATCTCCCAATAGACCGGATCGCGGGCTGCCGAGATCATCCAGGCGGCGCTGGAAGGTCGTCTGATTCACCTGGAATGAGAGGCCGTTGGTGGTGGCATCTTCGAGATGGTGCGCTTCGTCAATGACCAGATATTGGTATTCCGGCAAAACGCGGCTCCCCAACTGCACATCGGCCAGCAGCAGCGCATGATTCACGATCACCACATGCGCCGCTTCCGCCGCGCGCCGCGCCTTGTAGATCGGGCACGCGCCGTGCATCTGATCGCCGCAGCGTTCCATCGTGCAGCCTTCATCCTCCGCGCTCAAACGTGACCAGACCACATTTTCCTCGAAACCGCGCAGTGAAATTTCACCCTTATCGCCGCTTTCCGTATCCAGCAGCCAGACGAGGATTTTCGCCAAAACGCGCAGTTCGCCGACTGATGTTGGTCCCCGGCGGCGCAGCGTGGCTAACCGGCGCGGGCACAGGTAATTGCCGCGCCCCTTGAGGATTGCCGCCTTGAACGGAATCCCCAACGCCGCACCGAGCAGAGGCAAATCCTTGTTGATCAACTGGTCCTGCAAGTTGATCGTCGCCGTGCTGATCACGACGCGCTCGTTATTGGTCGTCGCCCAATACAACGCGGGGATCAGATAGGCGAGGCTTTTCCCGACGCCCGTCGGCGCTTCGATCATCAGGTGGCCGCCCTGATTGAGCGTCGTCGCCACCTGGCGCAGCATGGCGACCTGTTCGGCGCGGTGTTCGTAACCGGGGAAATGCTCCGCCATGCGCCCGCCCTCCTCGATGGTGTTGGCGACGTGTTCGACATTCAGCAGGCGGCGTTCATCGTTGGGCCGGAGGGGTTTCCAGGGCGTGCGATCCGGTTCGAATAACGATTCGGTGGTGCGTTTTTGGCCCTCGGTGGGGGCTTCCGTGTGCGCGGTTTGGCTGCGTTCTTGCAGCGCGGCCATGAAGACCGGTTTGGCGCTCCACTCCACTTCGCGCCCTGCCTCCGCGATCTCGCGCAGCGTGACGAGCGGCAAATCCATGATGCGCTGCCACAGCGCCCAGTACATGTGACCGGTAGCCACTGCATCATCAAGCGCGCGGTGGGCGTTTTCGAGTTCCAGATCGAGTTGATTGGTCAGGCTGTTCAGATTATAGCGCGGGGCAGTGGGCATCATGACGGAGGCGAGATCGTAGGTGTCGATGGCGACATTGGTTACGCCGATGTCATAGCGCGCCAGAAAGCCGAGATCAAAATCGACGCGGTGGCCGATGATCGGATAACTACCGACAAAGCGCCGCAGGTTGTTCAATACCTCGCGGATCGGGGGTGCATCGACCACGTCTTCGGTGCGAATCCCCGTAATCGACGTGATCCGTTCGGGGATGCTGCGCCCCGGATTGATCAGCGTGCCGAACGTTTCGACGACTTTGCCATCCTCAAAACGCGCTGCCCCGATCTCGATAATTTCATCCTCATACTGGTTCAGCCCCGTTGTTTCCAGGTCCAAAGCGACGCATATACCGCGCATACTATGCTCCGTTTCTATGGGGCAACCGATTCCCCCCAACTGTTAGCAAATAAGGGACCATTGTAGCACATTTGGACGTGGGGTGGGGCAGGAATTGTGCGGGCTATCAGGGATGCAAATTGGACACGGATGAACACAGATGACACAGATTTTTGATTTTGATCGGTGTTGGTTTGCGTAAATCTGTATCACATCCACTGGCCCAGCGCCTCCTTGAGCGTACCGATCAAGTGCTGCAACTGCGCGTGTGCCCACCACCACGTAAAGGCCAGCGACCCCAGCCCGATCACGGCGAAGATCACCATCATGAGCGGTAGATTTTCCTCGGTGGCGTTGGGATCGCTGACGACGCCAATTGCCATGCCTGCGACGGCGAACAGGATTATGACGAACGGCGCGAAAATCCAGAAATACGCGATCTGTGGGCGCGCGATGATCACGGTCTGCCTGGAGCCTAATTCGCGCATCACGCCGCGCACTACGGCTAAACTGCCCCAACTGAACCAGTCGTTTTTTTCGATGCGTTTGAGGGTAAATTCGACGGTATCCGGCGCGGTTTGGCGCGTTTTGACGTGGGTCCGGCGCTGCCAATCCCACGCGAAAAAGGTCGCGCGTTCGTGCCGGTTATCGAGGCGCTGGCGGCAGTTTTCCAGATCGAACGGAACGGTGAATTCGATAAGGCCATCAGGGGATGAGTTCATAGCTGTACTCTCGCTGTGTATGACATGATATTGCCCGACTCTACGCTGATCTTGGCCGGTTGGCAAGAGGTTAGGTCTCTGATGGATTTGCGGTATAATGAGGGCAATACAATTGCTTACACCTGAGGGGAGCGAGGCATGAATCTGAGTGATGTTTGGAATTCAGTCGAATATACGCGCAACGACGACGACGAAATTATTGCGGTGCAAGTGCCGATTGAGATGTGGCGCTTTTTGATGGATCACGTACAAAAAATGGAAGATAAACAGGCCGCACGGGATCGGCTGGCTAAACTGCGCAAATCGCAGAGCGCCAACAAGGTCACGGAAGACTAACGCGCCTGATGGCGAAAA
>JAFGJA010000510.1 GCA_016929355.1 Anaerolineae bacterium
CTATGCCCCCAGCCCCCTCCATGCGACGGAGAGAGGGAGGCAGATGGTACGCGATTCCCCCTCTCCACCGGGTGGGGAGGGGGTTAGGGGGAGGGGTTAACAGAAGCGAATTGCCGGATTTGCCCCTACAAAATTAGAAATTTAACCTAAAAATGTTAGGAGAAAACGATGTCTCAACCTGATCTCACCCTGCATGATTTTCGTCCGCAATCCAAACTGGTCGTTAAACACACACACATCGACAAACCGCGCTTTCCCGTGATCGATGCGCATATCCATCTCGCGGAACCGTTTGGCAACAACTGGGACCAGCGCCCGGTCACGGAACTGCTCGACGTGCTGGACGCGGCAAACGTGCGCCTTGTTGTTGATCTCGATGGCGGCTGGGGCGAAGACATCCTGCACCGCCACCTCGATCACTTCAAAGCGGCTGCGCCGGAACGCTTCATCCACTTCGGCGGCGTCAAGTGGGACGCCTGGGCCGAACACGGGGATCGTTTTGGCGAGTGGGCGGCGGACCGACTCCGCGCGCAGGCCCAACGCGGCGCACAGGGTCTCAAAATCTGGAAACCGTTCGGGCTGAGTGTGCGTGACCATCACGATCAGTTGGTCAGGCTCGATGATCCGCGCCTTGATCCGCTCTGGGCAACGGCGGGCGAATTGGGCCTGCCCGTGCTGATTCATATCGCCGATCCGGTGGCCTTTTTCGATCCACTGGATGCGACTAATGAACGCTGGGAAGAACTGCACGCCCATCCCGATTGGCAATTTCCGAGTCCGCCCTACCCCAGTTTTATGACGCTGCTGAACGGGCTGGCGAAGCTGGTCACACGCCACGCACAAACGACGTTTATCGGCGCACATATCGGCTGTTACTCGGAAAATTTGCAGTGGGTGGCCGATCTGCTGGATCGCTGCCCGAATTTTTACGTGGACATCAGCGCGCGGATCGGGGAATTGGGCCGCCAACCGTACAGCGCGCGGCGGTTCTTCATCCAGTATGCGGACCGGATTCTGTTCGGGACGGATGAGCGCGCCGAGTTGGAATACTACCAACTCATGTATCGCTTCCTCGAAACGGATGACGAGTATTTCCACTACGGGTTAGGCGATCTGCCGCGTCAGGGGCGCTGGCGCATTTACGGGCTGTATCTACCGGATGAAGTCTTGCAACAGGTGTATTTCGCTAATGCGCAGCGCATCATTGTGGGGAAAGATTGATATGGTTCTGGTTTTTGGGGAACGCTCTGCAATGATCGGCCTCACCCCCCGGCCCCCTCTCCATTCAAAATGGAGAGGGGGAGATAAGCGCGCGGTCAAGTCCCCCTCTCCGGATTGGCGGGAGAGGCCGTAAAAGACACGTTACACTGTGTCATTTCCTCGAAAAAATTCGGGATGACGCATGCTACAAATACACTGGTGCTTAAATCTCCTGCGCCGCCGACACATCCACCGGCACACGGCGCGTATCGTCGTCGAAATCATCCTGATCACTCTGATCGCCCCGCTTCTCTTTGGCGGGCAGGCGCAATTTACGCAGCGCCAACGGAATCGCCAGCGCGGAACAGATCGCGGCGACGACAAAAGTCGCTTCGGGAGCCACGTAATCGTAGAGCAAGCCGCCGATATACGGAGCCGGGATCGCCAGCACGCCTAACGCGGTCCAGAAGATGCCCCACGTAATGCCGAGTGACTCTTTGGGCACGGCTTTGCTAACCAGCGACGAAAACGCCGGGCCAATAAACGCCTGCGCCACGCCCGCCAACGTGAACACAATCCCGAACACGATCAGGCCGGGATACAACACCATCAGCAGCCATGTCCCCCCGGCAAAGACAAACCCTACCGCGATGCTGTACCGCTCACCAAACCGGTCCGCGAACATGCCACCGGGAACCATCGCCAGCGCGCCAACCAGCGACATCAGCGCGACCAGAATACCGTAACCCGACTCGCTGATAGCGCCGCGTTCGGTCACAAATTTGGGCAAAAAGGGCAGCGCAAGCTGCGAACTGGCATCGGACAGCCCATCCACCAGGAATAACCAGAGCAGTAAGCCACTCCCGGCAAAGATGAGGCCAACCAAGCCACGAATCTCGCTCACCAATTCCGTCGGACGCAGTTCATCCACGCGCCAGGATTTGCCATACGCCGTGCCGATACGCAGCAAGGCCGCGATCACAAAAATGCCCGCCGAAATCCAGAGCAGCGCGCGATAGCCGAGATAATCGGCCAACAAACCGCCCACCACCGGCCCGATGATCATGCAGATGCCATAGATCGCCGTGACCAGGCCAAAGGTGCTGCTGGTGCTGCCTTCGGGCGCTTGTTCGGCCGTATACGCCTGGAAACTCGGTCCGACCAACGACGATCCAATCGCTCCCATCAGCGCTGAAATGAGCGTCCATTCCCAACTTGGCGCGGCGGCCAACGCAATATGCCCGACCAAGCCCACCATGCCGCCCATCGCAATAGTGACCAAGCGGCCCATGTGGTCCGAAATCCAGCCGCCCAAGATACGAAAACACACCCCTAGAATCACCTGCGCGGTGAAGAAAAACCCAATGTTCTGCACCGACGCGCCCAGATATTCCAGGTAGAGCGGCATCAACGGCCAGATCATCGCCCCGGCGGTGTTCGCAATGACCATCGCCAACAGCATAATTTTCATTTCGCGCGATAAATCACGTAATTTCATAGTCCACTCGCCAAAGAAAACCAAGTTATAAGTTGTCAGTTATTATGGAGAAAATATGTGGATTTGGCATGATCTCACGTAGCGGCGAACCAATGTGTTCGCCCTGGGCCGACACGCTGGTCGGCCCCTATATGGGACCACTTTTAATTGTTTTCTCCATTACTCAGGTTATGCACTTTTGGTGTTTCAATCGATTCAAGCAACATTGCCGCTAGCAGCAGCTATAAGTTTTTAGTTCTAAGTGATCAGGGTTTACTTAAAACTAATAACTGACAACTTATAACTCAGACGCAATTGCAGAAGATCGTTCAAAACGGGAAAAATGCATAACTTCAGTTAACCTAAAAGGACAATCGTTAACATGCTCTATCCCCAATCGAATCCTTGTCGCCAGATGATGGATCTGTCCGGCTTTTGGAACTTCCGTTTTGATCCCGCCCATGAGGGGATCGATCAGCAGTGGGGCGC
>JAFGJA010000511.1 GCA_016929355.1 Anaerolineae bacterium
AAGTAGTTTGTTAAACATTATTGGCGAAGTTTTTGTTCGCGTCCGTAGACTGAGGTGAGCGCGACCAGCACCAAGCCCAACACCATAAGTTGATAAGCCTCTTCAAGCTGCTGTGCGCGCAACAGGCTGTCGATCACGGTGAGGACGAGTGCGCCCGCCATCGTACCCCAATACGATCCGCGTCCTCCGGCGAGCACCGTCCCGCCGACGACCACTGCCGCAATTGAGGGAAACAGATAACTATCGCCTAATTGCAGAAAAACCGTTTGCGCGAAAGCGAGTAGCACAAAACCCCCGAATGCGGATAAGAGGCCACTAAGCGTAAAGGCGGCGATGACCACATAGGGCACACGCACCCCGGACAGGCGCGCGGTGGTGCGATTCGTGCCGATGGCGAAGAGATTTTTTCCTAACCGGGTGCGTTCGAGCAGCACCCACATGCCGACGCCGACGATAATCCACAGGATTGTGACGCCGGGCAGTTTGCCGATTAGCGGGCGTGCAATCAGATCGCTCATGATCTCAGGCGTGTCGCCCACCATTTCGCCCTGCGTGATGACCAGAATCGTGCCCTGAATCACACCGGTCATGCCGAGTGTCATGACCAATGGCGGAATCCGCAGCAGGACAATGCCCAGACCGTTGATTAATCCGATGCTCGTTCCGGCGGCGAGCAATGCGGCTAAACCGATCAAAACCCGCGAGTCTTCACCGTCTGTAATGCGAAATGTCAAGATCGCGCCGAGCGTCACGACTGCACCGATTGAGAGATCAATGCCTTCACCGCCACTGATGATCACAATGGTTTGCCCGGCGGCGACAATGCCCAAAAACGCCGCCAACCGCACAATGTTGATCGCTTGATCGAGGTTGACAAAATCCGGGTTGAGAATCCCACCAAAGAAGAACAGCAGCACGGCCAGAATCAGCGCTAAGATCGGCGGACTGATTTGTAGTTGGTTATGCTCACGAAGTTTTGCCAGTCGTTCTACCATGTTGCCAACCTCGTTTTGGCTACATCACGGATAAGACGTACCAGCCCCGGTCCGGCCAGTGCCGCAATGATGATTAATGCATTGACCAGTGTTTGATACCAGTTGGGGACTTCGGCAAATGAGATGATGTTGCGGATGATACCAAGTGTCATCACGCCGAGAACCGTCCCCACAACGCCCCCCTGACCGCCGCTCAAGCGTGTGCCGCCCAGGACCACCGCCACAATCGAGTCGAGCGTCATCGCGTCGCCAATGCGCGGGCTGCCGCGCCCAGTGCCCATTGTCAGCGCCAAACCAGCAATGGCGGCCATCAAGCCCGATAACACGTAGCTGCTAAATTTCACCATGACAACGGGAATACCTGTCCGATAAGCGGCATCCGCTTTGCCGCCGCTCGCGTAAAGCGTCTGTGAATACCGGGTAGTGCGCAGTAACAGCCACGCGATGATCAATAAACCCATCATATAGGCAGGGAAGGGGATGTTATACGGCGTTTCGCGGTATAAGGTCGTTATGCTGCGGGGCAGACTGCCTTCGGGCCGGGGCAGGATGTATAAGGCAAGGCCACCATAGACAAAACTGGTGGCGTATGTGGTCACAATCGGCTGTAACCGCAAATACGCAATACATAAGCCGTTAAATACCCCGGCAAAAATGCCAGCGAGACACGCGATGCCAATTGTGGTGAGAATCTCGGTGGTTGTCGCATCGCTGGCGATCTGCGTTGCCAGAATTGCATTGATCAGGGTGATGATCGCGCCCACCGACAGATCAATGCCACCACCGATAATGACGAGTGTTTGTCCGGCGGCAACCAGCGCCAGGGGTAAAAATAACCGGAAATTTGAACTCAAGGACCGGCGCTCAAATAGATTCGGCTGCAAATCATGGTTAATGATAATCGCAATCACCAGCACAATCAGCGCAAACACATACGGATTACGGAGTAGTAGGCGTTGCAACTTCGTGGTTGCCATGCGGCGATCCTTCCATCATACTGCCCATACTGGCGCTGACGAGATTCGAACGAGTCAGCGCGTCACCAGCTAATTCGGCGCTCACTGCGCCATCGTGCAAAACCAATACCCGGTCACAAAGACCTAATAATTCTTCATCATCGCTGCTGTAAAACAAAATCGTAGTGCCATTTTCGCGCAGCCGCGCCAGCAGATTATAAAATTCCTCCTTTGCCCCCACATCGACCCCTTTGGTGGGATCGTTGAGCAGGAGCAATTGCGGATCGCGCAGCAGCCATTTGCCGATCACCACTTTTTGCGCGTTGCCACCGCTTAGGCTGGTCGCGGGCGCTTCTAACCCGGCCATTACCAGCCGCAGTTCTTGCGCGGCGCGTTCGGCGTCAGCGGCGGCGCGTTGCATATCCAGGGGGAAGCCGAATTTGGCCCAGGATGGCAATTGCAGATTTTCGAGGATTGACCGTTCGAGTAGTAATCCCTCGTTGGCGCGATCACCGGGCACAAAAGCGACATGTGCGTTCATAGCTTCGCGGGGGTGGCGGAAACGCACTGTTTCCCCGGCTAGTTTTATCTTGCCGCCAAACGGAATCGCGCCGAATAATGCAAAGAGCAAATCTGATTGGCCTTGACCATGCAGGCCACCTAAACCCAATAACTCGCCTGTGCGCAGGGTGAAGCTCACGCTCTGGAGTTTGTCGGTTTTCAGATCGTTCACGGCAAGATAGGCTGGCGCATGATCGGCAATTGGCGGGAGTTTGATTCGTTCGGGTGTGCTGGCTCCTTCGATCATCAACTCGACTAATTTTTCGCCAGTGGTTTCTTTAATCGATTCGTCGCCAACCGTTTGCCCGTTGCGCAGCACGGTAGCCCGATCCGCAATGCGGAAAATTTCGTCCATGCGGTGCGAAACAAACACAATCGCCATGTTTTGCGTTTTCCACTCGGTCACCAGATCAAACAACCGCGTGACCTGTTGACTATCCAGGCTGGCGGTGGCTTCATCCAGAATGATCAGGCGTGGTTCGCGGCTGATGCCTTTCAAAATTTCAACGATCTGGCGTTCATCCGGGGGCAGGGTGTTAATCGGGGCATCGGGGTCTAGGGTTTGGTGCGTACCGGCGAACAAGTCGAGGAGCGCTTGTGTTTGCGCGTGCATTTTGCGCCGGTTGATGCTGAAACCCGCGATCATTGGCTCGCGGCCCAACCAGATATTTTCCGCGACGGTCATATCAGGAATCAGGCTCAGTTCTTGATATACGGCGGTGATTCCGACTTTGCGCGCGGCGCGGGGCGATGAAAACGTAACGGGAGAACCGTCCAGCAGTAATTCTCCGCTATTGGGGGCCACAACGCCGGTAATGATTTTGGCGAGGGTGCTTTTGCCACTCCCATTCGCGCCGAGCAAAGCTACCACTTCACCCGCGCTGACATCAAGCGATCCATCCGATAGGGCGATCACACCCCCGTAGCGTTTGGTGATGTGGCGTGCTGAAAGCGATACAGTGCCCATATAATCCGCGCGTGCTCCTCCTTTCGTATCCGGTGAGGGCAGGTGTTTGGGTAACTGGCACACCTGCCAGGCCAGGGTAAATCTTAGCTTATATGTCGCACATGCTAGAGGCGTTTACTCCGCAGCCATAAATGCATGGGCTTCTTCTTGCGTGATAAAGCCATCCAGCACATAGGATTCGGGCAGTTCGGCAATACCTTGTTCTTCGTAGATTTCATCGAAGTTTTCGATGCTGATGGTATACGGAATCGGCACATAGAGCGAGTTACCGAACGGGCCAGCGAGTTGTTTTTCGTCCACGATGCCACCCATCAGGATTTCAACCGCCACACGCAGACCATCTGCCCCAACACCGGGGGGATTCACGACACCAAATGAGGTGAAATCGGGGTTTTCTTCCGCGATTTCTTTCCACAGTTGGAGATATCCGGCGCGCGCTTCACCGGAAACTACCGGCCATTTGTCAGGATTAGCCGTCTGGATCGCGGTTAACACACCCAACGCCATACCGTCTTGCGTCCACACCCCGTCGATATTCGGCAGTGAAGCCAGGAAGTCGGACATGACCTGCTGCCCGGTGGCTTGATCCCAGGAGCCGGTTTCACGGCCTACGACTTCAATGTCGGGATATTCAGCGAGGACTTCTTCAACGCCAGACATACGGGCTTCATTCGCGGGATGGCCGACAAAACCTTCGATCAAAACGATTTCGCCTTCACCGCCGAGTTGCTCGGCAAACCAGCGCGTGCTGATTCTGGCCCACTCAGTCTGATCGATCACGACGTTGTAGACGCCTACTGCGTCGATTTCCTGGTCAACGGCGATCACGACGATACCTTCGGCAACGGCGTCTTCCAGCGTCAGATTCAGCGCGGATTGATCATTGGGGTTCACGATGATCGCGTCCACTTCACGGTTGATCAGGTTTTCAAGCTGCTGAATCTGGCCCTGAACATCCGTATCGGCGCTTTCAATGATCAGTTCGATCTCAATGCCCATCGTTTCTTCGAGATCAGCCGCCGCATCCTCGATGTTCTGGATCATCTGGGTGCGCCATTCGCTGGAAACGAAGCCATTGGATACACCGATCACAAACGTTTCGCCATTTTGAGCCTGTGCCGGGGTCAGCACGAGTGACAACAACATGACAACAATGAGCAGCAGAATTGATTTATGGGTTTTCACAATTGTCCTCCATAAAAAATAGATTTTCATAGGTGTTGATAAACAAGCGCATAGGTTGTATTCGCTTATATGCACCTCCTTAGCTATTTAGCGACCTCAACAAATAAATGATCGCGGGCGAGTTCTAAGGCTCCTCTTAAGCCGACCTCGTCAACAATCGGGGAATAGTTAATCTGTAAATGGCGTGTGGAAAGTGATAAGGATCGTTTGAGGATGGCGCGCCGGATGGATGCGAGATATTGATTGCCGATTTTGCTGACGCCGCCGCCAATGATGATCATGCGCGGGTTAAAGAAATTGACTAATCCGGCTAAGACATCGCCCAGGAGCGATCCACTCGATTTTATAATGTCCAACGCGACTCGATCACCCTGTTGGGCGGCCAAGCCCACTTCTTTGGCGGTAATCTGTGCGCTGCCTGCGGTCAGATAACTCGCCAGGATCGCGCTGGTATTATTGCGGGCGGCTTCGGTAGCACGCTGCGCAATCGCCATGCCGGAAGCCATCGCTTCAATGCAGCCAATGTTGCCGCAGTGACATACCGGGCCATCACGCATGACCATAATGTGTCCAATATCGCCAGCGCAGCCATCACTGCCGCGATAGATCGTGCGTGCGACGACAATGCCCGCGCCGATGCCTGTTCCCACTTTGACAAAAATAAAGTTGTCAACGGCAGTGCCTGATCCATAGCGCATCTCACCGAGCGCCATCACGTTCACATCATTATCGACAACAACGGCTGCCTGGGGGAATGTTTTACGCAGGAATTGGCGGATGGGGTAGTTTTCCCAACCGGGCATAATGGGCGGAGCGATCAAAACGCCTTTTTCAAAATCGACTGGTCCGGGCACACCGATACCCAACGCATCAACATCACCCGGCGCGATCTTGGCTTTTGCGAGAAGTTGTTGGATTAACCTCACAACGTGAGTCAGGATCGGTTCGGGACCATCAAAAACGTCAATCGCATCGTGATGGCGTTCAACGATTTCACCCCGAAAATTTGCCACGCCAATATCGACACTGGTTGCGCCAATATCCACGCCAACGACATAGGCAAACGCGCTGTTGAAATCCAACAGCCGCGCGCGTCGTCCACCGGTTGAGGCTGCATCACCAATTTCTCGAATGACGTTATGGGCGAGCAGGTCTTTAACGATACCGGAAACAAGCGCTCGTGAATACCCCAACTCGTTTGCCAGATCAGTTCGGGATAACTGCCCGGTTTTGTGCAATGTTTGGATCACCTGCAAAAAATGGGGAGATACCGCATAACGCGCATATTCGAGTTGTGCTTGTTCAAAATGTGGTGTGACCACGAATCGCAACCTTATAGTTTCAAAAACTTATATAACTATCAAACAAAGTTAACATTGTAAATCAGCCTAGATAAATCAAATATAGCACGTCTTTGTTCATTTTGTAAAGCAAGTCGTATAAGTATTGAGGGGCAAAAAAAGACGAAAACTGTTAAAATCTCAATAGTAATAACAAACTTCGAGGTTGAAGTGGATATGTTATATCTAACAGGTGGTTAGCTAGCCTAAAGGATTTCTATCACTTGCTCTACACACTACGCTTCCTGATCCATTATGTAACCATGCCGAAGATGCCGTCGAAGTAAGTTAACGCGGCAGTTGACAAGTCGATAGTATGATGCGCCCCGGAATTAGCAGTGTGACGCAATTTATCGTGCATAAGCATGTGTATCTATTCACCTTGTGCCACGAAGGATGAAGCAAGGTCAAGTGGGGGAACGAGCAGAGACAATAATGTGTCGAGTAAGTTCTGCCCGCGTCGCCGTGCCGTTTCCATGACAGAAATGACGTTGGCATAAGCCGACGCACCCCAGTTGGAGCGGAATCCGCCCGTGACTTTGCGATAGATCACGGAGTTGCGCAAGGCT
>JAFGJA010000512.1 GCA_016929355.1 Anaerolineae bacterium
AGATCGCGTTGGGCGAACCGCTCCTGTTTGATTTCGGGACCACCGTTAACGGCTACGCCTCGGATATTACGCGCACCTTCAGCGTGGGTGAACCTTCCGCCAAAATGCAGGACGTGTATGCAGTGGTCAAAGCGGCTAATGCTGCCGGACGCGCTGCCGCCAAACCCGGCGCTACCGGGCAAGATGTGGATCGGGCTACACGCAAAGTGATCGTTGAAGCGGGCTTCGGAGACTATTTCACACACCGCACCGGGCACGGCCTCGGCCTCGAAACGCACGAACCGCCCGATATGGTCGAAGGCAATTTGTTGGTACTCGAACCGGGCATGACCTTCACCGTTGAACCGGGCATCTATCTTTCCGGCGAAGTCGGCGTGCGCATTGAGGATAATGTAGTGATCACCGTCGATGGTGCGGAGAGCCTGACCACGTTTGATCGGGAATTGCGCGTAATCGGATAACGCATGATCGCCGAACCGCCCCGCCAACCGCGTGCTGCCGCGCGTATGCTGATCATCTGCGCCGTGTGGATGATCGGCTTCGTGAGTCTGCTCACTATCGCGGTGAACGGGGATGAAACTTCCACGCCCGATGATCGCGCGATCATCCGCATGATCGGCGGCCTGCTGATCATCTGGGTAGTAATTGGCGGAAGTCTGCAACGCTGGCAGCGAGATCGCTTCGTGCGCTGGCTGCGGCGATTTTTGCCCGGCGGCTGGCGCACCCAATTTGTGATCGGGTGCATCATCTTCGCGCTGCTGGAAGAAGCAGTCACCACCGCCATGACCAATCTCGGTCCGGCGTTTGGCGCAGCAACCGGCGCGGCTCACATCACGGCGTCCACAAATTATTTTGAAGTGGTGCTGCTCAACAGCGTGATCGTGTTTGTGCCGATGTTCATCACCTGGGCATGGCTGCTGGCACGCTACGATTTCCGCCCCGCCGAGGTTATGCTGCTCTATGGCTTAACCGGCACATTAGCGGAAACCATCTCCTTTGGACCGTTAAATCTGGTCAATGTGGGGATGTGGGTTTATGTCTACGGGCTGATTGTCTATTTGCCTGCGCGCGCGGTAACGACTGATCCCGCAGTACGCCCCGCCATACGCAACACGCGGCGCGTCCGGTGGCGGCATTGGCCGCTCGCCATCGTGCTGCCGATTGTGATGACGATTCCCTGGATTCCGGTGGTTTTACTGATGCGGGCCGCAGCAAAAATCTTATGACCACCGCCGGCTATGGCGAACCGCACCCCCTCACCGATGCGGGGCGCTGGTTCACATCGACCTGATCATCATCTCGATTGGAATCGCCGGGTATGCAGGCGGTTTTTATCCTCAAAGGCGAATTTTACCGGCTGATTCAGACCTGTTCCATCACTCAGCAAACAACGCGCCGACCTTAACCGTCTCGCCCAACGTTTGCGATACGAACGAATCCGCTTTATCATACGCGCCCTGACGGGCAAAGTGCTGGGCATCACGTACCCATACTTCCAGCACATCATGCACCGGATCCACAATCCAATATTCAAACACACCGGTTGCTTCATACGCCTGATATTTCTCCTGCCGGTCAAACTTGGCCGTACTTGGCGCAAGCACTTCAACCACCAAATCCGGCGCACCAACCAACCGTTTCTCCTCCACCTGACAACTCGTCTGTGATGTCAGATACAATACATCCGGTTCATAAATGTTGTATTCATCCAATACCACTTCAACCGGCGCGGTAAATGCTCTGCCGCCCTTCTTTTTCGCAACAGTCATCAAAAGAAACAGAATTTCACCCACAATCGCCTGATGTTTAGGTATTGGAGGCACGCTAATCACCACCTCGCCATCAATGAGTTGAATCAGATCGTACTGCGCATAGTCTGGCAGTTGATAATACGCGGCAGCAGCAATCCGCAATTTGACTGGAACGGCCATATCCGCCCTCACTTTCGACATTCTCTACACCTAATTATAACGCAGTTTGTGGTCCCGGCGCGCGCCCCTCACCGGATCACAATCCACACCACACCCCTCACCACCGCAATCCAGAGTGCCACGATCACACCCGCCGCGATCCAATTCACCGGCTTCTGCATATCTTCCGACTCCAGCGCCACGCGCGCCTGTTCCCGACACTCAGCCAACACCTCCGCCGGAATCAGCCGCAGCGCGATCCAGATGCCCGCCGGAATCAGGATCAGATCGTCCAGATAGCCCAACACCGGGATCGGATCGGGAATCAGGTCGATGGGACTGAACGCATATCCAACCACGATCACCACCCATAACCGCGCGCACTAGGCCACACGCGGATCACGGTACGCCAGATAAAGCGCGTATAAATCCGCTTTGAACGCCCGCGCGCGCTGTTTCCATTGCGCGATCATCGCTGTCATCACCACTCCTCCCTTCATTTATTGTCCTCGTCCGAATCATGATACACTCTACGCATAGTTGCTGCGAAAAACGCTACCGGAGAAAATCACCATGCGACGGATTCGCCTCACGTTATGCCTGATCCTGCTCACTGGGCTGCTGATCATCAGCGCACAAACTGTACCGATCCATGCCCAAACCCCTGAAAATCCTGTCGAACAGGCAGCACTGCGCGTACACCTGCAAAATCAGCGCACCAACGCCTATACACATTGGATCGGCGGACCATTAGGCAATCTGGAAAATCAACACTTTCAAATTCCAGGATTAGGCGAACCGCTCGGCCCATGGAAACTACACGGCATGGCAGGCGATCCCGACCTGGCATCCGATGATCTTACCCGCCCTGTGCTGCTTAGTTTTTGGACCTCCCGGTACAGCTATTGTTGGCTGGTATTTCCTTATTTGAGCGAAGTCGCACTCAATGCGGACGAATACGCCTTTGATGTTGTATTCGTCAATCTATGGGATACAGAAACCGACGCGCTGGGGTATCTAGCACACTATTCCCCTGATCTCTATACGGTATTTGATGAAAATGAACAACTTATCCAGCGCATCAATATCAACCACGCGCCAACTAACGTCCTGCTCGATACCGATGGTACGATTCTGGCGGTACACGTAAATATCATTACACCAACCACTGTCAATTTTCTGAATGTAGTTGCTCAACAGCCCGGCGAAGGGCATTTCGTCGCCGCCGATTATGCTGATCGCGTGCCTCAAGCCGAACTCCTGCCCATCGAACTGGACGATACACCACCGATCACCTACAACACAACGATTACCGGCACGATCAGCGCCGAGGATACGCAGGACGCCTACCAATTCACGGGCAGCGCGGGCGATGAACTCCTGATCACGCTCACCGCACCTGATGACTCAGAGTTGGATAGTTATGTGGCGCTGCTGACCCCGGACGGGGAACATATCGCGGAAAATGACGACATCGATCCCGGCATTATTCAGGATGCGCGGATGATGGTCACACTGCCCGCCGATGGAGTCTATATTGTGGTCGCTACCCGGTTTCTAGAAAATGACGGGTACTCTGAAGGCGCTTACGAACTGCTGATCACGGAAAACGGCGCAGTAAACGACGCAGCAATCACCGAGGGTGATCAACCAGACGCCACCCCCCCGGCGGAAGCATCCGGCACAACGCAAACCACCGGCACGATAGCGTATGGCGAAACCGTCACCGGCACGATCTTTGACACGGACTATGCGCAAGCCTGGACCTTTACCGGTTCCCAGGGCGATGTCATCACCGCGACCATGAGTCGCGCCGATCAAGCTGATGACGATCCCGGCGGCTTGGATGGGTACATGCAGTTGATCGGGCCGGATGGTGACATACTCATTGAAGTAGACGACTCGCAAACCGTAATGCCGGTCATCGAAACCTATGAACTGCCCGCCGATGGAACCTATACCTTAGTCGCTACCCGGTTCGCGTTTGCCAACGGGCTTTCAACGGGCGCTTATACGCTCACCCTGGAACACGTCGCCGCCCTCACGACGCCCCCTGATACTGGCGCAAGCGCTACCGGCGCGGGCACAAACTGGCTGCCTAACAACACCCTGCCCGCTGATCTGTACTGGATCAACTACAACGAACAGGTAGCCGGATCGCTGGCTGACGATCCGTTTGACCAGTGGTACATTTTCCAGGGCACAGCCGGGGACGTGATCACCATCCAGATGAATGCAACCGCCGCCGATGCTAACGATGAGACTGCCCCCGCGCTCGATCCGTTCCTGATGCTGACCACACTCAACGGCCTGGAACTCGCTCACAACGATGACGCATCCGACACCTCAACCGGCGCGGCGATCACCGACTTTACGCTGCCCGTCAGCGCAACGTATCTCATTCGCGCCACGCGCTACGGGCTGGAAAATGGCCCCTCAACCGGCGACTATACGCTGATCATCGCAACAGAGGCCCCTGCCGCCGCCGCCAACATTCCATCTTCTCCGATCATCCCCGGCCAAATCGTCACCGGCAGCCTTGATCTGCAACAATCGCGCGCGCGGTATTTCTTAACAGTATCAGCCGGGGATTGGATCACGATCAGCGCCCAGCGCACAAGCGGCGATCTCGATCTTGAATTGCAGCTTTACGATCCCGCCGAGGAACTGATTGTCATCCATCCCCGATCAGTGAACGCAGGCGAAACCCGCATCGCACACCACGAAATCACCGTCGGGGGCATCTATCAGGTGGAAGTCCGGTTGAATAACCTGATGTCATCCGGCGATTACCAACTGATCGTGCTGCCCGCCGCACCGACCACTGTCGATCCCGGCGCATTTGTCCCGGCGGCAGGCTTAGGCGTGGAAGTCGTGCTGATCTGGAATTCGGCCACCGATCTTGATCTCTCTGTGCTGGCTGATCCACCGGCGGCAGATGAACAAACGAGTCATGTCAATGATTTCTGCGCGGATACCGTCACCACGCCGATTGAGCGTTTCACCCAGGCGGCGGGTTCGCCGGTATACACAGAGTACACCGTACAGATCACCTACCAACTCAACTGCACCGGGCAAAGCGAGCCGGTCAATTTCCTGCTGGCGATTGCAGTGGATGGCGAAGTCGTGGATGTGATCGGGGGCACGCTGGCGCGTGAAGGGGATACCTATACCACCCAGTTTTCTGTCGCGCCATAGCCGCGCAGAGCATAGCAAAACATAGCAACGAACACACATACAAACGCCGGGGCGTGCCACAACACCCCGGCGTGCGGTTTGATGTATAGTCATGTGAAAATACCTACCGGATGACTGTTATCCCAAATAACGGTTAATCATATTAATCAGATCACCGGTACTGATCGGCTTGGGCAAATAATCATCGCAACCTGCCGCGATAAACCGTTCACGATCGCCGCGCATCGCATTAGCAGTCAGGGCAATAATCGGAATCGTCGTGGTGTCTTCATAGGCTTTGATGCGTTGGGTCGCTTCAACCCCATCAATGCCGGGCAAACTGATATCCATCAAAATCAAATCCGGGTGTTCAGTGGTCGCCATCTCCACGCCTGTCAGCCCATCATCCGCTTCAATGACTTCAAAGCCTTTTGCAGTTAGAATTTTACGGACCAAGCGCTTATTCTGAAAGTTATCCTCAACGTACAGGATGCGATTCGCCATCTGATAAAGCCTCCTAACGATCCAGATATGATGCGATCTGGTCCGGGAATTGACGGGTATCCACCGGTTTAGGAATATGCCCATCACACCCAAACCCACGAATCAAACGTCGCGCAGTTGAACCATCCTGGGCCGTCACAGCAATAATCGGCACATCACGCAAGCCAGGGCGGGCGCGCAGCATCGTAGCTACCACTTTGCCATCCAAATCAGGCAGATCAATATCGAGCAAAACCAACTTAATGCGATCTTCTTCGGCTAACTGCAATCCTTCAAGCGCGGTGGGAGCATGAAGCACCTCATAACCCCGCGCTCCCAACACTTTCTCAACGACACGAGCGAATTTCAAATCGTCTTCAATCAACAGAATCGTTATGACCGGGGGGTCATGGTCCTTATTCGATGATTCGGTGGTTGGTTCAGGTTCACTCATTGCTCAACGTCTCATTCACATAATCTACTAAAGCTTGACGATCTAGATTGGCTTTTTCGAACAGGGAGATAATCTTGCCCAACATCTGCGCCCGCTCATTGGCATTAATATCTTTAGCCGTTAAGACGACGATTGGAATATCCTTCGTATCGGGATCAGTATTCAGGCGTTCGAGCAGTTCCTGCCCAGAAGTATCCGGCAATATCAAATCTAGCACAATCAACGCCGGTTTATGTTCTTTGACGGCGGCTAAACCAGCCGCCCCGTTTAACGCTTCATGGACTTTATAACGGCCCGTCGCTTCCAATAAACGACGAATCAACCGGGCATCACGGGGTTCGTCGTCGATCACCACAATCGCATGGATGGTTTCGGGTGGGGCCGGGGTATCGGGTGAAATCTTCTGTTTCGAGGCAGTCACCACCTGCCCCCGCGAGGCTTCGGCAAGTTCCTCCGGGGTTTCATCCAGGTCGCCGCCCAGCGTTTCAACCACATGCTGCACCAGTTCGCGCGTGTTGAAATTCCCCTTTTGCCACAACGATTCGGCGCGCCCTTCCAACCGGGCACGATCCGCCGCCGTGAGGGTTTTCGCGGAGATCACCACAACGGGAATATGTTGGACTTCCTCATCATTCTTAAAGGACTCCAGCAAAGAGAACCCATCCAGGTCCGGCATGGTCAGGTCCATCACCACCAGATCAGGTTTGCGCTGCCGCACAAGGTCCAGGCCATCCAACGGATTATTGACCTCGAACACGCGATAATTTTTGTGCGCTTGCAGCAAGCGCCGCACCAGACGGCTGTCCTGGGGATTGTCGTCAATCACCACCACCGTTGTCACCTGTTCGTCCAGCCGTTCAAACGCTGCGCCTAAGCCTTCCTCAAGCTGCGTATGGCTGGGGCTGCTGGTATCCCCTTCCCCGAATTGCAGGTCCAACACGTATTGTTCTTCGAGGATGTGTTTTTCGGCGGGGAATGTATGGCCGGAACAGTTCACCACAACGCGCTCATCGGGCTTGATCTCGCCATCCTTGATCAGGCGCTCTAACCCGGCAAACGCCACCGACGCCGCCGGTTCCATGCTCAACCCTTCGACGCGCGCCAAGCGCCGCATCGCGCGGAAGGCGTCACCGTCGGAAACCGCGATCATGGCCCCCCCATGCTCCATACATGATGCGCGCAGCATCGTATAGGCCCGGCCCGGATCGCCGGTTGCCAGTACGGTAATGCGCGTGTGCGGGACCACCGGATCGGCTTTTTCCAGCTTGAAACGCCACGCTGCCACCATCGGCGCGCAGCCTTCCGACTGGACCACGGCCAGCTTAGGAATTTTATCGACCAGGCCCATTTCTTTGAGTTCGTTAAAGCCGCGCAAAACCCCCAAGGGGCCGATGCCCCCACTCACCGCTTGCACATACCAATCCGGTGCGCGCCACCGCCCCTGATCATCCGGCGGATCGAGCCTGGCGAGTTGTTCGGCAATTTCATAGGCAATTGTTTTGAAGGATTCGCGGCCAGGGATACCGTTTGCGCCGCCATCAAAATAGAGATTCCGGCGCGCGGCAAAGTCAGACGCGACTTTTTTCGCCTGATCATACGTCCCGGCGATCTTGACCACTTCCGCGCCATACAGCGCTAATTCGCGCAATTTTTCAGAAGGCACGGTGCTGGTCAGGAAAATCCACAACCGGATACCGGCGCGCGCGCAAAACGCCGCATACGCCGCCGCTTTGTTGCCTGTCGAAGCCAGCACACATTCTTTGATGCCTAATTGCTTCAGATAGGAAATGGTGATCGACCCCTGCCGGTCCTTAAAGCTGCCGGTGGGCGATTGGCGTTCATCTTTGATGTAAATATGCTGATGTTCCATCTCTGCGCCCAAAGCCTCGGCTTTGAGCATCGGCGACCACCCTTCGCCCATCGACACAATCGGCTTATCCGTGCTGACCGGCAGAAGTTCTTCATAACGCCAGATTGATGTAGTCCGCTCTGACAAACCCGCCTGCCATATCTCAACCGTTTTGGCATAATCATAGCGCGCCTCTAACCAAAGAGACCCGCACGACTCACATTTTGTCGGCAGTGGGCTGACGGTTTCATGCACATGACCGCAATCGATACACACCACTGATTGAATCAACGAAGGCATAAATGGCCTTTCCTTCTTCTCATTCACACGAACACAATGATTACAACATCTTATCTTAATTTTAGCACAATCTTGATCGCTAGAATAGGTTTGACAAATTCTAGTTTACTGGCAAAGGTTAACATTTTCCAACTCTATTGTGCCCGAAAAAGGGGAGCGGCACAAGTTAGGCCGCTCCATCTGGACATACATCAGTACTGCCTGCGCCGATCAGTCAATGCCCTCAGTCGCAAGCGGCAGCGTAAAGGCGAACGTTGATCCGACATCGGGTTCACTTTCCACCCAAATTTCGCCGCCGTGCATCTCGATCAACTGGCGCGTGATGGAGAGGCCAAGCCCCGTCCCACCGGCGCGCCGGGTATGGGATTGATCCACCTGGCGGAAGCGGTCAAAGATCACCTGTAACTGTTTCTCGTTCATCCCCATACCCGTATCGACGATGGCAATTTCGACCATCTTCGGATCAGCCGGGAAAGGCCGCGCCCGGAGCGTAATACTGCCCTCTTCGGTGAACTTGATCGCGTTCGTCAACAGGTTACTCACGACTTGCCGGATACGCAGCGAATCAGCGTGAATCTGGGGCAAGTCATCGGGAATGTCGAGCACGATGTCCACCGGCTTATCCTTGAGCAAGATACGGTTCGTATTCGCCATATCTTCGGCGACCGGTCTCAGATCGAAATCTTCGACCACGAGGTCCATCTGCCCGGCTTCGATCTTGGCGAGGTCGAGAATATCGTTAATCAGGTTCAGCAGATGTTTACCACTGCCATGAATGGCCCCGACATCCTCTTCCATATCATCGGTTAGTTCACCGTCAATCCCATCCAACAGCACTTCCGCATACCCGATGATCGAGTTGAGCGGGGTACGCAGTTCGTGCGACATACTAGCCAGGAATTCACTCTTGAGCCGGTCCACTTCACGGAGCTGTTCGGCCACTGCCACCTGCTCCGAGAAAAGGCGAGCATTTTGGACGGCCACCGCCACCTGTGAGGCGAGCGTCATTTGCACCTGCATATCTTCCTGGCTGAAAAAGTCTATTTGGTCAGCCTGGACATCCAACACGCCGATCACTTCGCCACCCGCGATCATCGGGGTTGCTAGCTCGGCTTTGGTTTGCGGCAGCATCGGGTTCGGCAAGAAGTCCGACGCTTGTGTGACGTTGTTAGCGATGATCGGCTGCCGCCGCAGCGCCGCCTGCACCACCAAACTCTGTTGGTGCGACAACGGGATATGGTGTCCGCCCTGGGCCATCATATCCCCGGCGACCCCGGCTCCGGCCCGCAAGATCAAGTTGCGCTCTTCGTCATCCAGCAGATAGACATGGGCGTGGTAGAGGCCAAACCGCTCTTTCGTCAGTTCAGAAACCGTCTTGAGCAACCGATCTGTATTCAACGAAGACGCCGCTTCAGCACCCACTTCGGATACCGCCTGCATTTCTGCCGCGCGTTTCTGCGTTTGTTCAAGCAGCAGCAAACTATCGAGCGCCGAGGCCATCTGACCGGACAGGGCTGCAAAGGGCCGCATTTCCTCAGGGGTAAAGGTGTGCTGCTCTTGCGTTTCGAGCAGCATAGTACCAACTTGACGCCGACCTACCCAAAGCGGCAAAATCGCCACGGATGCGATCTGCTGCATCTCAAAGACAGCGCGCGCACCGGCCTCAACCCGTTCATCATGCATCACATCATTGACAAACACGGCATTTTCAGTTGCCATCAGCGCAATCGTTGGAACCTGCCCAACTTCATACATTCGTCCGATCTCTGACGGTTCTTCCCCAACGCCACTGTGCCAATTACCAATCGATCGGGCAGTTGACAGTTGGCCGTTTTCGTCTAGCTCTAAAGTGAACAACACCGCGCGATTGATCGCCCTGATCGGCACAGCCGTCGCGACCACTTCGACCAGGCTCTGAATATTCGAGGCATCCACGATGCGGCGGCCAGCGTTGTACAGCAAGGCGGTTTCAGACAGCGCTTGCTGCGTTTGTTCAAACAACTGCCGGTTTTCCAGATAACTGCTCACCCGCCCGGCAATATCGCGCAGGTGTGGGACTTCTTCCGTCTGGAATTCACGTTCTTCGGTATACCCGACCACCAACCGGCCATACACTTCATCACCGACTTCGAGGTCATGAACCAGACTGACCGGCGCATTGAGCGCACGCGCATCGCCGTACACTTCGCCACCATACTCGATGACCGACACACAATTGTCGGGAAACTGCATTGAGTCGGGAATACGGTTGGCGACGCGCGTCAGGTACTCTTCCAATGCGAGATTTTCTTCACCGTAAGCCCCGACATCCTGCAACGCCGCCAACTCTTTAATACGTTCGGCCAGAGCATCACCGGTCTGCTGAAGATCAGTGAGCAGGCGGATACGCTCTTGTTCCGCCTGGTAACGCGCGGTAATGTCGGTGAACACCGCCACGCTTGCGGTGACTTCACCTGACGCATCAAAAATCGGCGCACCGCGCACTTCAAGCAGGATATTGGTATCGTCCGGGCGGTGAATTTCCATATCATCGACAAAGGCCGCTTCGCCCTGCATACCGCGCACGAGTGGCATCTGTTCGGATGGATAGGGTTCATCGGTTCCGTATTTGAAGGCCGCATAGACCTCCGCCAATTCGTCTGCGCTCGCATCAGGAGCCAAACCGCGTCCAAGCATTTCCAGCGCGCGGTTGTTGACTTGCAGAGGCAAGCCGGTCCCGACTTCCGCCATGAAGACACCTACTGGCAGATTATCAAGCAGCGCTTCCAGGGTCCGGCGCTGGCTGTCCAGCTCGGCCTCAGCCGCTTTACGCTCGGTGATGTCGGTCATAATCGAGCCATAAAATTCAGGGTTGCCGTCCTCGTCATAGATGATGAACGCCGTCATCTCCACCGGAAAGACATACCCACCTTTATGGACCACAACCGATTCACCGCTCCATTGGCCGGTTTCCCTTAAGGCTGACGCAACTTCCGTCTGAAGTCTTTCCGCATCTGGAGCCTGAAGCTCCACCATGATTTTACCCAACACTTCATCCAGCGAGTCATAACCAAGCCACTGCAACCCATACGGATTCAGGTAGACGAGTTCGCCACCAGTATTTGACAGGAAAATGGCATTGCTCGCCGACTCGATGATAGCCAGACGCTGCTGCGCCTCACTGAACAAGTGGGCATTTTGTTCAGCCACCGCGACCTGCCCGGCCAAAACCGACATCACCTGAATATCTTCATCGGAGAACCGATCCAACTGCGATGATTGCACATCCAACACGCCGAGCATCTGATCACCCACGATCATCGGGATAGCCATCTCGGAGCGGGTATCAGGTAACATCGGGTTGGGCAAGAAATCGGGAGCCTGGGTCACATTATTGACGATCACACCCTCGCGCGAACGCGCGGCGCGAGCCACCAAACTGCGCTCATGCCCCAGCGAAATGCGGTGTCCGGCAGCGACCATCGCGCGCCCCACATTACCCGCCCCAGCCGCCAGGCGCAAACTCTCTGCTGCTTCATCGAACAGGTAAATATGGGCATGGTATAGATCGAACCGGTCTTTCGTCAGCGCGGCAATTGTCCAGAGCAATTCCTCAGGATCAAGCGAGGCCGAGGCTTCAGCACCCACTTCGGCCACCGCCTGCATTTCTGCGGCACGGCGCGCGGCTTGTTCGAACAACTGTTGGTTCTGAACCAACGTACCCACTTGTAACGCCAACGATTGCAGCACCGGCAGCGCCTCATCCTCGATAGAGCGATAGGAGAACATGCCTATAACGCCGACTAATTCATCGCCAGCAAACAAGGGATACCCCGCAAAAGCACCCATACCCGTTTCTGCCACCCATTCGTTGTTGTCAATCCAGGGATCGCCCAACAAGTCATTGGTGATATGTGGCGCACGCTGATGCGCAATCCGCGCCAGCTTGAGATCACTATCTAATGGAA
>JAFGJA010000513.1 GCA_016929355.1 Anaerolineae bacterium
AACCCTTCATCGAGCATTGCGCCGCGCGTGCGCTGATCCGCTTCTTCGCCCAGGTGATCCCACTCGTGCGCGCCGAGGCCGATGCCAACGCCTAAGATCAAGCGTCCGTTGGACAGGCGATCTATGGAGACCGTTTCGCGGGCGAGTTTCCAGGGGCGGCGGCGGGGCAGGGGTGTAACCGTTGTGCCGATGGTGATCCGTTCGGTATTGAGCGCAATCGCGGCCAACGCCACCCAGGGATCGACCATCGGGATCGGGTATTCGCTGGCGATGTGGTCCCAGATGAAGAAACCATCCCACCCGGCGTGTTCGGCGTCACGGGCAAGATCAGCGAGGACGCGCGCATCGCCAAAGCTGCCGTAGTTGGGTAAATAAATGGCGTGTTTCATGGTAAATCCTTTCACCACAGAGTCACAGAGAACGCAGAGAAAAGCAAGAGAAGTATGCCGGATCAGGTGGTGGGGGAATGCCCGACTTTTTGTGGCGTTGTGCGGGTGTGCGATATACTACGCTTACGATGCGGGAATTTATCTGTCACTGAATAACTAAGACTCTGGCGCGGTGATTGCAAGTGGCGAATCACGGCGCTTTTTTGTTGTTTGGTGGTTCTGATCGTCGCGTGTGCGTAGAACGCCTCGCCCCTCCGCGCTGCGCGCGGTACGAAATCGCGCGCGATTTCGTAGATAATCGCAGATTATCAGGGGCGAGGCGGCGTCCAAGCCATGCGCGTACCTGCGCTACGAGGCAATACGCGGTGGTCCCTGTAACACCAACTCGTGCATTTGCGCAACGGGCCATTCGTCCAGCCAATCCGCGCCGAACATGGTCGGGGCCATGTGCTCGACCCACCATGTTGCGCCCGCTTCGGCAAATTGCGCGGCTGTCTCAATGGCTTGTGTGCGATCCCCGGCGGATGTGCCCCGGTGAACGAACTCGAACGGGCCAGCCAGACCGAGCGCGGCGCGTTGGTCACTCACGTATTCGACCACGCCCTTAAAGGTTTCCAGGGGGGCGATACCCAGCGCGTTACCTTTTTCGAGCGGGAACACACCATCCCACCGGGCGGCGCGGCGCATGGGGGCTTTATTCGGCCAGTAGCCCGCGACCCAGATCGGGATACGCGGTTGTTGCCGGGTAGGGGGCAAAAACTGCGATTCCTCGACCTGATAATATGCGCCCTCGTAACGGAACGGCTGGCCGGACCACAACCCGCTCAAGATGTCTAACCCCTCGTCAAGCATGACCCCGCGCACCCTCGGATCGATTTCTTCGCCAAAATTTGCCCATTCCACTGGGCGTCCCGTGCCAAGCCCCGCGCCAAAGATCAAGCGCCCGCCGGAGAGGTGATCGAGCGCGGCGGTTTCTTTCGCCAGCATCCAGGGGCGGCGGCGCGGCAGGGGTGTGACCAGCGCGCCGATGGTCATTTTTTCAGTGGACATGGCAATTGCCGCCAGCGATACCCAGGGATCGACTACCTCGATCAGAAACTCGCGCGCGATGTGGTCCCAGATGAAGAAACCATCCCACCCGGCGTTTTCAGCATCGTGGGCGAGGTTGGCGAGCGTGCGCGGATCGGCGTAAGGGCCGAGGTTGGGCAGATAGAGGGCGAATTTCATGGGTAAAACCTTTCAACCACAGCGAAAATTAAGGTAAAAGCGGCCCCTCCCCATTCAAAATGGAGGGGAAAACGCATGAACATCTTGGAAAAAGAGGATGACCTGGGGGTGATTATACCAGCCCCGTAACCGGCGGCACATTATCCAGAATCATCGGGCGCAGGTCGCGCACGGTGCGTTGTGTCCAGGGATCGCCGCCATCTTTCGGCAGCACAATGTAAAACAGCGTCCGGCGATACCTCATGAACAGGGCGAGATGATCCAGCCAACTCGGATCGAGCGTATAGGCGTCGTCGTAGCCCGCGAGAAAATGATCGGTCAATTCGCGGGCAAAGGCGGCAACTTCGGCGGCGGGCCGGTGGCGTGATTCAAAGATCGGGTGAAACAGCGCAATCGCCAGATCGAGCGCGAACCAATGCCGCGTGCAGACATCAAAATCGAGGATGGTCAGTGATCCTTCATGCAGCAGAAAATTATGCGAATGCGCGTCGTTGTGGATCGGGCCGAAGGCGTCCGTTGACTGCGGCAGATCACGCACCTGCGCCCCGATGCGCTGCCACTGGGCCAGTATGCCGGGATCGTCCTGGCACATCGTACAGAAAAAGGCGTGTTCTTCTTCCCAGGCGGGGATCGCGGCGCGGGATGCGGCGGTATAGGTCGCACTTAGCGCGTGAATCTGGCCGAGGATGTTTCCCCACTGCCGGAAGAAATGCGCGTTCCACTCAGCAGGATTGCGGAAGTCTACCGGCTTCCCCGGCGCTTTGTGCAGCGTCATCACGGCGAAGGTCGCCTCTTCATCGCTCACGAGTTCGATCATTTCCTCGTTAACCGAGGGCAGATAACCCGGAGTCGGGACGCCGCCCGCGCGCAGATAGTTCACGAAATCCATTTTTGCGCGCATGACCGGCAAGCGATCTTCAGTGGCGGGCATAAACTTGATCACCACCGGATCGCGTGGATTCGCCAACACGAAGCCATCCGGCGCACCCCCACCGCCGAGCCGTACTGCATCCTTCAGATCGAAGCCGAAGCGATCCGCACCGGCATGTTTGATTGTGTCGCTGAGATACATCGGTTCATTCCTCCTTGTAAGTGAAATACAATGTTAGGATACCCGAAAAAATGTTCGAAAAATCACCGGTTTTTGCGGTGTTGAGTCGCGCTGCGGTATACTATCTTGACTGGTGGATGCCAAATTTATATCGTTGATCGCGCCCGAAATTGATCGGGCATTTTTGTATCCAGGAGAGAGAAGCATGGCAGAAAAAGCACAATTGATCGCTGATCTCAAGGCAAAACACGAAGCGACCCGCGCCCTGATCGCGGACCTTGATCCGGGGTTGGTGATTCATGGGGACTCTGGCTGGCGGCTGCGGGACATTATCGCGCACATGGCGGTGTGGTATGGCGTGCGTGTGCGATCTTTGCAGCAGTGGCAGACGGGGGATACATATCTTGTGCCTGGGGGTGATGTGGAAGCGTTCAATATGCAGACGGTAGCGGATCGTGCGGAGTGGTCGTATGATGCGGTATTCGCAGAGTGGGAGAGCGAATTCGCCGCATTGATGGATGTATTGGCCGCCATGCCGCCGGAGCAGTTTGCGCAGGAGATGACGCTGCCCTGGAACGCGGTGGGACCGGTGAGTCTGTTTGTGGAGCGGCTGGTCGAGCATCAGCGCGATCATTACGACGAGATTCACGCGGTGGTGTGACACAAAACCTCACCCCCCCACCTCCTCTCCATCCGATGGAAAGGGGGAGTCCGGCACGCGGTCAAGTCCCCCTCTCCGGCTTGGCGGGAGAGGGGGATTTAGGGGGTGAGGCTATATTGGGGCTAGGGCTACACCTGCGCCATGTCCCAATCCAGCAGCATTTTCGCCAGCAGCGCGGCGCGGCGATGCAGCGAGCGGATCGTGATCTGTTCGTGCGTGGCGTGCAGTCCTAGCCCCTCTGGGCCGAGTCCGTCCAGCGTCGGGATGCCCATTGCGGCGGTGAAATTGCCATCACTCGCGCCGCCGCTCCCATCTTCGCGCTGATCGATCCCCAATGATGCCGCAATCGCCTTGACCTGATTCACGACGCGCACCATTTGTTCGTTGCGTTCCATCGGGCCGCGATCAATATCTCCTTCCACGATCACCTCAGCGCCGGGCAGGACGGGCGTCAGCCCCTTGATCGCGGTGTTCACGCGCCCGGCTTCCGCCGCTTTCAGGAACCGCACATCGACTTGCAGCGTGGCGGTGGGCGGGATCACGTTGGTGGCAATGCCGCCCTGAACCATCGTCACCGAAACTGATGTGCCGTTGGGCAGGTCATTCAATTTATGCAATGCGAGCGCCTGATGTGCCACTTCGATCACCGCATTGATCCCCGCTTCGGGCGCTTGTCCCGCATGAGACGCGCGGCCTTTGGTCTGGACCGTGTAATTGCCGATGCCCTTGCGCCACGATTTGATCGCTTCGCCTTCGGCGGCGGGTTCCAGCACCAGCACCAGCCCTGCATCCTTCGCTTTTTCGCAGATCAGATCGCGCGAATGTTGGCTGCGCGTTTCCTCGTCCGTTGTGAACAAGGCCCAGATCGGGCGTTCCGGCAGTTCGCCGCGCTCATGCAAACCGCGAATTGCGGCCAGCAAGACCACGATCCCGCTTTTCATATCGGCCACGCCGGGACCATACAGAATCCCGTTTTCCTCGCGGAGCAGCATCTCGTTGATCGTGCCCACCGGCCAGACGGTATCCATGTGCGCCAGAAACAGGATCGGCTTGCCGGGCGCGTCGTTGTGCCAGGTGGCGAACACAATATCGCCCACGGTTTCGCGTGGATGGATCGTGACGGCTGCGCCGAGTTCGCGGCACAGACCGGCCACATAAGCGCTAAGTTGGTCCACGTAAGGTTTGTTATCGCTTGGTGATTCAAATTCTGCCAGACGACGCACCAGCGCGATCATGTCGGGTGTGCGGGCGTCGAAATATTCCAAGAAATCAGACATGGTGTGATTTTCTTCCTCAAGGGGTAGACGTTAAGCGAATGCCAGTTTTACCCAAAACACCCTATTTGTGCCAGATGGCCGAATAGCGCCAGAGGAGATGATGCCGCAGTTGCACACCCGGCAAACAGGCGTGATAGGTGCGCTGTGCTTCGCTAAACGTGAGATACGAATCGTGCGCGCCATGGGCAGCCCAGGCCGCCCGCACCTCGTCTGATTCGTGCAGGTGTCCGGTGCGCCGCAGCCGCAGCATAGCGTTGGCGGGTATGGCGAGCAGATCGCGCCACAAGTCCGCCGGGTGTTCATTTTCAACCAGATCAAGCACCAGCAGCACGCCGCCGGGCCGGAGCGCGTTTTTCAATTGGCGTAATACGGTGTCGTGGGGCAGGTGGTGCAGCGTAGCAATGGAGGCGATGCAATCGAACGACTCCGGCGCGAGATCAGTCGTCAGGATGTCGGCGGCTTGAAACGTGATATTGGGGTAGGCGGTGGATCGTGCTTGGGCGATCTCGATCATGCCCGGCGCGAGATCGAGCGCGAGAACGTGATCGGCACGTTCTGCCAGTTTGCGCGCAAACAAGCCCGCCCCACAGCCGAGATCGAGCGCAGCGTGGCAGGGCGTCGGCACATGGCGCAGCAGCAGATCGTGATAGTGGGTATTGTGATTCCAGCCATCATCGGCAAAAGAGGCGAGGCGGTTAAAGTCGTCACGAACCTGATCCATGATAATATCCTCTGAAAATCATATTCACCACAGAGACACAGAGATCACAGAGAAAAGCGAGGTTAAAGGCAAAAGAAAACCCTATTTTCATCTCTTTGATGTGTCGCCACCGGCGGCATAGGTAACTCCCTTGAGTCAAACGCACACCTCTATCAAACCGCACCTGGGATGACTGATCAACCAGTGATTAGCGCGCGCGTGCCTGATGGGGGATATGCGGAAGTGGGGTCCTAACCGCTACCAGACTCCCCCTCTCCATGCGTGGAGAGGGGGTCGGGAGGTGAGGTTAATCAACAAACGTGAGTGGTGAAAAAGCCGACCTACACCTATTCATACAGCGTCGGATCGAGCGCGTCCCGCAGGCCATCGCCGAGGAAATTAAAGCCCAACACCGTGATCATGATGGTCAGGCCGGGGAAGACCGCATACCACCACGCGCGCGTCGTGTAATTGCGCCCGGTATCGATCATCGTGCCCCAACTCGGATTCGGAATTTGCACGCCCAGGCCGAGAAAACTCAACCCGGACTCGGACAGGATCACGCCCGCCATACCGAGCGTTGCCAGCACAATGATCGGCGCGATACCGTTCGGCAGCAGGTGCGAGGTCATGAT
>JAFGJA010000514.1 GCA_016929355.1 Anaerolineae bacterium
TTTGCGCTGGAAACACAAACGCTCTCGCTGTTTGGGCGCGAAATTCTCAACCCGGATAGCTGGCAGCGATCCGGTGGGCCGGAAATCGTCATTGCGCACGAACTGGCGCATCAATGGTTTGGCAACAGCGTCAGTCCCGCGCAGTGGCAGGATATTTGGTTGAATGAGGGTTTCGCCACCTACCTGCAAAATCTATGGATGCGCGAAAGTTGGGGGGATGCCGCCGCCGATGGCTATCTGCAAGGCTGGTATGACTATATCTCCAACCCCGATCCGGCGAATCCGTTTGTGACCCTCGGCGCGCCGCCGCCCGAAAAGCTGTTTAACGGCGCGGTCTATATACGTGGCGGGTTGACGCTGGCCGCGCTCCATGCGCGCGTGGGCGATGACGTGTTCTTCGACATCCTGCGCACCTATTACGAGCGATTCGCCTACGGCAACGCCGCCACCAGCGATTTTATCGCCGTTGCGGAAGAACTAAGCGGCGAAGAATTGAGCGACTTTTTCCGAGCATGGCTCTTTGATGAGCAAATGCCCGCGATCCCTGAATTGGGTCTGGGGTAGTATCCAAACCTAAATAGGGGCTTATCCTAGTTTTGAGAGACCATTTGAAAAGATTGTCGTAGGGGCGAACCAATGTGTTCGCCCTGGGCCGACACGCTGGTCGGCCCCTACAAAACCCTGGTGTCTTCGAAAATGCTCAACAGAGTTTTACTAACAACTTAAAACTAAAAACTTATAACTTCTTCTTGAGGACAAACATATGTATACCTTATACCGCATCACAACAGCGCTGCTGATTACCTGCGCCGCAACCCTGCCCCTGTGGATTGTTCAGACAACACCTACCTATGCCCAGACCGATCCCACCGCCAACGCTGGTCAGATCGTGTTTTACTCCGGGCACGATGGGGATACCGAAATCTACATCATGGACGCCGACGGTTCCCATCTCCGGCAGTTGACCGCTAACGACAGCCACGATGATGCACCGGCTATCTCGCCGGACGGAGCGCAGATCGTGTTTGTGTCCGAACGCACCGGACGCCCCGAATTTTTCATCATGGATACGGACGGTCAAAACGTGCAGCAGATCACCGGTGATGGAATCAACAAAACGCATCCCGCGTGGTCGCCGGACGGAGCGCAGATCGCGTTTATGACCGACATAAACGGCAATCAGGATGTGTACGTGATCCATGCCGATGGCTCGAACCGGCGGCGGCTGACCGATCATGACGCGGTAGACATGCGCCCCGCGTGGTCGCCGGATGGCACACAGATTGTATTTAGCTCGGATCGGGATGGTGATTTTGATCTCTACGTGATGCCGATCCAGGCCGGGGATAACGCCGGTGAACCGGAACTGCGCCAATTGACGGACAACACCCAGGGTGATTTTTTCCCGGCGTGGTCGCCAGACGGAGCGCAGATCGCGTTTATGGCCCGGCGCGGCAGCAGCACCCAGATTTACGTCATCAACAGCGATGGCAGCGACGAACGCCAACTCACGAACCGGGGGCGCGTCAACGAAAACCCGGCGTGGTCGCCGGACGGAGCGCAGATCGTGTTCCAGTCGAATCGGGATGGCAATTGGGAAATTTACCTGATGGGGGCCGATGGCCGCGATCAAACCCGCCTGACAACTGACGGTACGGGCAATTACTGGCCCGCCTGGGGACCAAAACCGGATTAATTGCTTTCACCTCGGAAATGGCCCCTCATCAACGATCTGGTTAATCTAAAACGCAGAGGGCAAGGGGATCGTAAATTGTTTCATCCTGAGCAACCCCGCCCGATGATAGAGCCATTTGGGGCAAAGGGCGTTTCGACTGAAAAGCAATCATCCTGCCCACCAGTAAACCAACCGGGAAGGATACGACCAACCACGCGGATAATCCCATGAAAATGTGCCCCATTACATTTATCCTTTTTTCACTTTTTATCAATGATACTCTCTGTGCAAATAGTTTGTCAAGCAAGAGACCATGATGATCTTTGTCATGCTGCGTCAATGCCAATCCACAATTGACCGCCCTTCACGTTAGCGGTGATAATGAAAGTGGCTACGAGCACGCATAATGGGACCGGCGGGGGCATCTAACATATTTGGAGATGTCCCCGCCCACGTTTTATGAGGTATCAGCTAAACCCATAACGCGGGGCTTGTGTGAGGTCGATGACGACAGGCAGTGCCGAAACGATCACCGCCGCCGGGAACGCCGCTTTTTCTCTTCTTTTTCTCGGCGCCGCTCACCGCCTTTGAGCAAACGCTCAAGGGAAAATTCCAAGACCGTACTGAGTAAGGGCGCTTCCGCCAGAAACCCGACCACTGCCAGGGCGGTTCCGGCAGCGCTGGCTTGCGGAACCGTGATCGAACCAAAAACGTAATTCACATCCACCGCGAGATTTTGACCCCAGATCGGCACATTTTGCAGACCGGGTGTTTGGTCAGGATTATCAGGCCGGGCGATCCAGGATAGTTCCAACCCCATCGAGATCACAAAATGCCCGGATTTGTTCGCCTTGAGGGTATAACGCCATTCGGCCTCGCCGCCCTTGACCAACTGCTGCTCAAGTGGACTGGTTGCCTGCACACTGAAATCAGGTGCGGAAAGTTTTGAGGTAACAAACGCATTGTGTGTCGCGTAGTTGTCCGTGATCAGGATCGGCGTGGCGAGAATTTCGTTATCGTCAATTTCGGCGACAGGTTGCAGCGCCCCGCTTGACAGCATCTTAAGTTTGATGCGCACCGCCCCGCCCCGTCCGACCTGAAATTCACTGGGCCACTCGACATCAACGACGCGCTGTTCTTCCGTCGTCGCGCCCATCGCCCCGCCCTGCCCATCGCTCAGGCCCGTAACGCCGCTCGCTACCGGCGCGACCTGCACCGCCGTTGACTCGTTGATCACCACGTCGGTAGTGATCGTCACCTGGGATGATGTATTTCCCCCTAATGGCGCAGAGAATGACGGCCCACCCGCCGGGGCAGCCGACAACTCAGGCAGCGCCGCCGCTTCTGCCTCACTCAAAGACGCAAGATCAGCCACCACCGTATCGCTCAATTCGACAGATAACGGCTGCGTAGCGCCGGAATCAACCGACACCGAAAGCTCTGCCGGGTCAGCAACATTCATCAGTTCTTGCTGCGTATACGCAATGCCCCCCGTTGTGACTGCTTCCTTTGCTTGCGGACCATGCGCGAACCAGAATATCACCGCCGCGCCCGCCAGCAACACCAAACCAACCAGGATCGAAACGAGTTTGATCAGCGTCCGCATGGATTGCCTCCACATTCTGTCCGTGTTAACTATGTCAGTATCAGATCGTTAGATTCTTGACCACTGTTTGCCAATACGTCGCATAAATCCCTTCATGCTGCGCGCCAAGATCGGCCAGCGCAGCCCCGGCTAACAACGCCAGCCCGTCATCCAGCCAGGCGCGCAACTCTGGCACATCCGCTTCCAACGCTGCCGCGCGCATCTCGATCAGTTCCGAGGCCACCGCGTCTTTCTGCTGCGGGACTTCGGTCATCACGGCGACCAACGCCTCCGCGATAGATTGCAGCAGGCGCTCAATGGTCATGGTTTCCTCGCCGGGCGTTGCGGCTGCCGGTTGGATTTCGCCGCGCTGCAAACCCACCAGAATCGTCTGCCACGCATGATCATACGGCGTGCCGGTGGGAAGGGTGTCGGTAGGCGAATGGAGCAGCGACAACACCGCCGACACAAAAATCGCCTCTTCATCGAGCGCCGCCTGACGAGTCTGATTCAGCAAATCCACCAGATTCGAGCGCCATTCGGGAATCAGATCAGGCCGGACCAACAACACCAGCGTGGTATTGTTGACGACCTGATTCACTTGATCAGTAGTAAGTACGGCAGTCATCTTCTATCCTACAGAATAAAATTAACCCGCCTTAATCATACCCTGATCAGCGTTTGCGCGCAGGTTTGAAGATCGAAATTTTTTCGGCCCAATAATTAGAGCGGATAAATATCGATCCCCAACTCCACCGCCACCGCCACGATAAGCGGCGCGATGAGCAGACCGGGGAGAAAATTCACGATGCGCGGTTTCTTGATGTCCAGCAGCGTCAGGCCCAACCCAACCAGGATCAAACCGCCCACCGCCGTCATTTCGTTGATCATGGGATCGGTCATGAATTCGCCGGAGAGACTGCCGATCAGCGCTAAACCGCCCTGCACGCCCAACACCGTGATCACGCTGAACATCACACCCACACCCAGACTCGCCGCAAACGCCATCGCCGCAAACAGGTCCAACGTGCTTTTGATCGCCAGCATTTCATAGCCACTGGCTAGGCCCATGCCATCCTGAATCGAGCCGATGAAGGTGAGCGGTCCCACGCAAAAGACGAGCGAGGCCGTGATAAAGCCCTCGATGAAACGCGCGCGGCGATCTTCCACGAAAGCTTGCGCAGCTTGAGCATCAGGGTCATTGGGATCGGCGGGATCAGCGACCTGATTACCCTGCGCTTTTTCCTGCAACCAACCCGCGAAGCGCTCCAACTGCACATCCAGCCGCAGCAGTTCCCCGATGATCGTGCCGATCAGCAAACTGATCAGGGGAATGATCAGGTTGCCGGTTTTGTCCGCGTTGTCAAAGCCGATATACAGTGTCGTCAGGCCCAGGCCGATCACAATCGATTCCTGAATGCGCTGCTCCAGCCGGTTGCCGACCAACATCCCGAATACGCTGCCGAATAATACCGTGATGGTGTTGAGAATGGTTCCGCCCATGATGATTATGTCCTTGATGGTGACTGTCAACGCGCTTGCTAAACAAGCTGGCGTGAGTCTACCTCGCTGGCGGGCGGGGCGCTTGTACGATCTTGCTGGATTGTTGATTCACCACAAAGGTTATGGAGAAAATAAATAGATTACTGAAGTTATGCATTTTTTGGTCTTGATCGTTCTTTTGCAAATGAATCCAAGTTGTCAGTTATTAGTTTTCAGCAAACCCTGAACCCTTCGCTAGCGCTTGACAAGGCTTTACTAATAACTTAGAACTAAAAACTTATAACTTCTTGTTCCTGATAGAAAAGCCATCATTGCTCGAAACCGTCGAAAATCCAAA
>JAFGJA010000515.1 GCA_016929355.1 Anaerolineae bacterium
ACAGGCGCTAACGTGGCCCGCTAGGGCGAGCGTGCAGCCTGAGAAGCTCCCCGCTTCAGAGGGGAGAGTCGTCACAGATCGCCTCTTTTCAGTGTGGTGACAATGTTACCTGTACTCATCGTATCATTGAAACCACAGGCATGAAACGTGACACTTTTCCCATCTTCACCGCGCCAAACGGTATGAATCCAATACGCATCTGATGGTTACACCACCTGAAATACGCTAAGATTTAGATGCACCCAAATTGAGACAAATTGCATCAAAGTAACTGGAACATAATCATGATCAAAATTCATTTTCTCTGGTGGGAAGGCTGCCCATCGCACCCGGACGCCTGGGCACGCCTGCACGATGTCTTAGCCAAGTTGGATGTGAAAGCGGAAATTGAAAGCATCGAAGTGACTACGGACGAACAAGCCGAGACATGGCATTTTCCCGGTTCGCCTACGATCCAGGTCAACGGTGCAGACATCGATCCCGCCGCCAGCGACCAATCCGCCCGGTTAACCTGCCGCCTCTATTTCAAAGAAGATGGCCGCCCATCGCCACTCCCCTCCGCCGCAATGATCAAGCGCGCGATTCTTCAGGCGGCGCAGTAACTTTTCGCAGTGGGCATTACCACCCAAACAAGGAGTTTTCCAACATGCTAGAAATCGGACAAAAAGGCCCAAACTTTACGCTGCCCGGCGTAGATGGTCAGGATCACACTCTGGCTGATCTCGTTGCCAACAACAACGCGGTGGCAGTCGTGTTTAGCTGCAATCACTGCCCGTATGTGCGCGCCTGGGAAGACCGCATGATTGCCATTCAGCGCGATTACAAGGACAAGGGCTTTGTGTTGGTCGCGATCAACTCGAATGATGCGGTCAAGTATTCTGATGATGACTTCGCCAGTATGCAACAGCGCGCGGAACAGGAAGGTTTTAACTTCCTCTATTTGCGCGATGAATCGCAAGCAGTCGCGCACGCTTACGGCGGCACGCATACGCCGCATATTTTCCTGTTGGATGGCGCTGGCGTGCTGCAATATCGCGGCGCAATTGATGACAACCACGACGAACCGGACGCGGTGCAGCAGCATTATCTGCGTGATGCACTCAACGCGGTACTCGCCGGGAAGACGCCTGCGACCACTGCCAGCGATGCGAAGGGCTGCACGATTAAATGGAAGTAGAACCTCACCCCTGCCCCCCTCTCCACGCAATGGAGTGGGGAGTAGGGCCAGATTAAGTTCCCTCTCCGTTACGGGGAGGGGTATTCTAAATCACTTATGCAAATCGCCGGGGCAGTGCCCCGGTTTGATCGGTAAAGTAACCTGTCACACACGATCCTTATCTAGACCCTATGAAGGAGTGCCAGCAAAATCATGGCCTATCAGCACATCGTCGTTCCCGACGGCGAAAAAATTACCAGTCTTGATACCAGCCAGATGCCCGATAACCCGATCATTGCCTTCATCGAAGGTGACGGAATCGGCAAGGACATTATGACCGCCTCGAAACGTATCTGGGATGCGGCGGTTGAGAAAGCCTACGGCGGCCAGAAGAAGATCGCCTGGATGGAAATTTACGCGGGCGAAAAAGCCGCGCAGGTGTACGATGGCGATTACATGCCCGAAGAAACGTTTCAAGCCTTGCGCGATTATCTGGTCGGCATCAAAGGCCCGCTCACAACCCCGGTGGGCGGCGGCTTCCGCAGCCTGAATGTGACCTTGCGCCAGGTGCTCGATCTGTATGCGTGCGTGCGCCCGGTGCGCTGGTACGAAGGTGTGCCCAGCCCCATGCGCGAGCCGAATCTGGTCGATATGGTCATCTTCCGCGAGAACACCGAAGACGTGTACGCCGGGATTGAATATGAAGCGGGCACACCGGAAAACGAAAAAATCACCCAGTTTTTACGCGAGGAACTGGGCGCAAAATTCTTCGATGGCAGTGGCATCGGCGTCAAACCGATCAGCGCCTTCGGAACCAAGCGCCTGATGCGATCCGCGATCCGTTACGCGATTGAGCGCGGGCGCAAAAGCATCGCCATTATGCACAAGGGCAACATTCAAAAATTCACCGAGGGCGCGTTTCGCCAGTGGTGCTATGAAGTCGCCGCCGAAGAATTCCCGGACGAAACCATCTCCGAAGATGAACTCTGGGATAAATACGATGGCAAGCTGCCGGAAGGCAAAATTCTGATCAAGGACCGGATCGCGGACATCATTTTCCAGCACATGCTGCTGCGTCCGAGCGAGTTTGACATCATCGTCGCGCCGAATCTTAACGGGGATTATCTCTCGGATGCGCTGGCGGCACAGGTCGGCGGCGTGGGCATTGCGCCCGGCGCAAACATCGGGGATGAGGTCATGCTGTTTGAAGCCACGCACGGGACCGCGCCCAAATACACCGATCTGGATGTGGTGAATCCCGGCTCGCTGATGTTTAGCGGCGTGATGATGCTCGAATTCATGGGCTGGTGGGATGCCGCCAAACTGGTCCAGGAAGGGTATACCAAGACACTCGCGCAAAAAGTCGTGACCTACGATTTCGCGCGCCAGATGGCAGGCGCGACGAAGGTCAAGACCAGCGAATTCGCCACCGCGATCATTGGAAATATGTAACAGCGTCGAATCACTCAGGGCGGAGGATAAACCACCTTCGCCCTAATAATACGTATTTTCCCCGCGATTACTCAACCCACTGCACCGAACCGGTTTGGGTCGTATCGTAGCCACCGAGATCGTTAATGGTCGTTTTCATCGCGGCGGTGGAAAGCGATGCTACCAATAACTGGATCGCTTCCGTTTCCCAGGTTGTGCTGGGAATGACCAGATCATAACATTCGGTGGTAAGCGGAATAAAATCCAGGCCATACGCGAGCGCTGCCGCTTCGATCCCCACACCGGTATCGGCCTGCTCTTTAGCGATCAGGCTGGCGACTTCCGTATGGGTAAACACCTCGTTCTCGTACCCGGTGATCGCTTCCGGGGCGACATCATGCTTACCCAACTGCGCATCCACCCAGACGCGCGTCCCGGCCCCGGCCTGCCGGTTGACAAAACGCACCCCGTCGCGTGCCAGATCGGTCAGTCCCGTAATTTCTTTGGGATTCCCGGCAGCGATCAACAACCCCACCCGGCGATCCGCTAATTTGACCAGGGCCGTTTGACGCCCCGGCATCAAACGCCGGACAAAAGCGCGGTTATACGTATTGGTTTCCGCATCCCAGAGATGACACCCGGCAAGATCGGCTTCATTTTGCGCCAGCGCGATTAAGCCGCCCAGACTGCCCGCAAACGAAAACCGCATCGACAGGTTAAACGTTTGCTGCAACTGCGCCGCGATCAAAGAAATGGTCGGATCATGGCTGCCGACAAACAGCAAGGCATCACGCTGTTCTGAAGGCGCGGTATGGACCATCACGCGCCAGCGATCCAATTCCATACGCACGGCGCGCTCGATGTCATCCGGCGCATGACCTGCCGCCAGCATATTGAGCAAAAATGTCTCGGTTTGATTCGCCAGTGATGCTTTGCGCAGCGCTTTCGACATGGCGCTAACCGGCATCGCCGCGACTCGTGTTCCCGCACCGGGCCGCGCCACGACTAAACCTTGCCGTGCTAATTCGTGATAGGCGCGCTGGATAGTGCCCGGCGCACACTGCCAACGTTCGGCCATATCGCGCACCGTTGGCAGTTCGTCATCCGGTTGCAGCGTGCCGTACACAATCTCTTTGCGCACCGTTTCCGCGATAGTCTGGTAAAGCGGTGTCTTTTCCATCGATCAGCTTTGCCCCTCTGCCCATTGAATCACGCCATACTGCCCCGTCAGTCGCCATGATGGATCGTGGGCATCAAGTGGTCCGGTGATCGCGGCAGGCACACCCACCACCACATCACATTTGATGCTGCGTAATGCCAGGATTGGCGCGGGGAAATGCTCCATGACCGCCATCCAGGATACATCTTCCCATTCCACCGTATCACCCACCGCGCGGCGGTAATTCACATCCCCTTTGAGGATCACCAACGTCGCCTCCGCGAAAATCTGGCGCAAAGAAGCGGGCAAATCGCGCATAAACTGACTGCTCACCCAGAAGGGATGCGCCGCCAGTCGTAAGCGTTCCTCAGCCCAGGCCAACCGTAAGCGATCCGCCAACGCCGCCGCCTGATCGCCGCGGGCGGTCATCGCCTCAAGCATCTGCCACACATCCGGGATCGTGGTGTCGCTCACAAACGTAGGATGCGACTTGAGATGCAGCATCACCGGGTAGCCATTCGCCAGCAGAAAATCAATCAGCACGAGGTCCATTGCCAATTCTGTGCCGGTATTGTCCTGCACCACATGAATCGTGGCCGTGTTCGCCCCGGCGCGCTGCGCGTCCAGATAAGCCACAACCCGATCCCGGTCATCGACCAGCAGATCATCTTCCGCCGCCGTTTGCCCCGCCAGCGTCCCGGCGGGATGGCTGAGATCAACGCGATTGCCCCACAGCGCGAACCCGGTGAGTTCGAACAACTTCACCGCGAAATCGCCCTCAATTGCCAGCGCCGCATCCAGCAGTTCCCACAGGTGATCGCTC
>JAFGJA010000516.1 GCA_016929355.1 Anaerolineae bacterium
AGCCGGTTAGATATAGGGTTACATTCACGGTCCTTTTTATTTTGAAGTTACCGTCTAATGCGGCTTGCCATCGTTGTTTACCCTGATGCCTGCGCTTGTTTATCCAATGTGTAAAAGTGATACGCCAACATCCCCTGTTTATCTGTGATGTGCCGGGGCGTATGACTAAGGAGTTGGTAGCATGAGTTTTGAGTTCGCGTTACGTCTCGGTGGAATGATGCTCTTCACCTTATTGGGCGCGTTGTTGGGCGTTGATTTATCCGAATCCCTCAACTTGCCGCCGGATGCAACGGGGTTAGTCTTTTCGATGATGGGGGCGATTGTTGGACTGATTATCACGCCCTGGATCACCACCTATCCGGCGCAATCGGCCCGCCGTATCATTACTCAAATGCCGGCTGAGAGTCTTGTGACCTCCATGTTCGGCTTAATTTTTGGCATGGCGGTATCGGCCATGTTTGCCTGGCCGTTATCATTGCTGCCCGATCTGCTCGGACAGATTTTGCCCACCATCGCCGCCGCGATTATTGTGTACATCAGCGTGACCATTTTTTCGCTGCGCGCCCATGATGTATTCTCACTGTTTGGTGGCATAATTAATGCGCGCCCGGATATTATGCACCGCATGTCCAGTTTCGAATCATCGGACGAAGTGCTGATCGATACCAGCGTTATTATCGACGGACGGATCAAAGACATCAGCACCACCGGCTTTATTCGTGGAACGCTGTTAGTGCCGCGTTTTGTGCTGAACGAACTTCAACACGTAGCGGATTCGGCGGATATGCTGCGGCGTAATCGCGGTAAACGTGGTCTTGAGATTTTGAGTGAGTTGCAGCAGTTGACCAACGTCCCCTTGTCGATTATTGACGATGACATCGAAGATGTGCATGAGGTAGACGAAAAACTTGTTTTGCTGGCCCAACAGCGCGGCACACCGGTCATGACGAACGATTACAACCTCAACCGGGTGGCGGAACTGCAAGGCGTCACGGTTTTGAACATCAACGAACTGGCAAATGCGGTGAAAGCGGTCTATTTGCCGGGAGAAACCATTGATGTGCATATCGTGATGGAAGGCCGCGAATCGGATCAGGGGGTTGCTTATCTGGAAGATGGTACAATGGTGGTTGTTGAAGGTGGGCAGCGCTACATGGATCGCACGATCCCGGTGTTGATCACGCGCTATATTGTGACCAACGCCGGACGCATGTATTTTGCGCAGCCTTCGGAGTCCTTGCTGCGGAAGTAGTTAAAATTGGTCGAATGGGCAGAGGCCGCGCACCTGTCATATATGCATGGCCTCTGTATGTTTGTGCGACAGCGAATCTCTCGCCTAAGCGTTATATTCCCGCATTTGTTTCATATCTTGCCCCACCATGCGAAAAGCATGTTTTTCCGCTTCGTATAGAATTTTTTCTTCATCAAGCGTGAGCAATTCCCGATCTCGCATGAGCAGTTGGCCGTTCACAATGGTGTGCGTCACGTCGGCTCCTTTGGCGCTGTGGACCAGATTGGCGATCAGATCATGGCGCGGGCGCAGATGCGGGCGGTTGAAATCGACCAGGATCAGATCGGCGGGACGACCTTCAGCTAAAACGCCGCTTTCCGCAAAACCAAGCGCCTGCGCGCCGGTCTGCGTTGCCATACGCAGCGCCGTATCACCGGGCAGCGCTTCAGGATTTTCCTGCTCATATTTCTCGATCAATACTTGCTGGCGAATGATCGCAAACATATCCATATCTGCGTTGGAGGCGGGGCCATCCGAGCCGAGCGCGATTCGAGTGATACCGGCTTCTTGCAGCGCTGTAATGGGGGTGCGGATCGGCATAGCGAGTTTCATATAGGTGATCGGCGTGCGCGGGATAAACACGCCCTTTTCAGCCATAATTGCAAAATCATCCCCATATAAGGCGAGGCTGTGGGCCGCTATGGTCGGATGATCGAAGACACCCAGATCATTGAGATGTTCCACCGGAGTTTTGCCGTATTTTTCGCGCGAGTTTTCAACCTGGGGCAGCGATTCGGAAACATGCAGGTGAATCGGCAGGTTGTGTTTACCCGCTTCATCGACAATACGTTCGAGAAATTCCGGCGGGCAGACATACGGCGAATGGGGGCCGAGGCAGGTGTGAATCCGACCATTGGCGGCGTTGTGATATTGTTGGCTGAACGCGATTTGCTCATCCTCGCCGGGGCCGATTTCCTTATCATCGCCAATGCCGAAGGTACACCACGCCAGCATAGCCTTTTGCCCGCTTTGTTCGACCAACTCCGCCACGCGATCCATGTAAAAGTAGTGATCGTTGTAGCCTACTGTGCCACACCGGATCATTTCGCAGGCGGCTAAGGCTGCGCCCCAGTACACATCATCGGGGGTGAGCGCGCTTTCCGCCACCCATATTTTTTCGTTGAGCCAGCGCGGAAACGGCAAATCTTCGGCCCAGCCGCGTTCAAACGTCATGGGGGAGTGGCAGTGGGCATTAAAGAAGCCGGGCATAGCGATTTTTCCGGCAGCGTCGATGATTTCGTCGGCTTTCGTAGCGGCGGGTACATCGCCGATTTTCGTAATGCGATCACCTTCGATCAATAGATCGGTATCGCGCAAAATTGTGCCCTGATCGTCCAGCG
>JAFGJA010000517.1 GCA_016929355.1 Anaerolineae bacterium
CCGAGCAACTTATCACGGAACGTACCGGGCGCGCAGGGATCGATCAGTGGGGCTGGAAGGAACCGCGCACCACCGTCTTACTCGATTTCTGGCATTCGCTGCTGCCGGAAATGAAGGTGTTGGTTGTGTATCGCCATTACGCGCAGGTGGCCGATTCTATGCTGCGGCGCGATCTTAACCGCGAGCGCAACCGGGAAAATTGGCCGCGTAAAGCCCGCCGGTTACGGGCGCGGATTCGCTGGCAATATTCGTTTGGGAATATCCCGTTGGCGCAAACGTATTTGCGCGTGTGGAATCATTATAACCGGGTGGCGCTCGATTTTGCGCGCGCGCATCCGGCGCAAACGTTGGTGCTGCATGTCGATGATGTGCTGGCGAATGGTGACGCGGTGATCGCGTATATGAATCAGGCGTGGGGCTACCATTTGCAGGCCGCCGCTACGCGCGCCGTGTACGATCCGAAACTGATGCAGTCGGATGCCTTGCCGGTTCGTGCGGCGTGGAGCGCGCTGTTGGCTCCGGCGTGCCATATCACGTACCGCGAGTTGGCTGGGCTGCGGCGGGAATCCTTGTTGGAAATAACCTCACCCCCCGACCCCCTCCCCATGCATGGAGAGGGGGAGTCAAGGTAGGGGGGATTGGGCAGAATCTATGACGAATCCGAATGTAGTAATCTCAATTTTGAATTGGAACGGCGCGGCGAAAACTATCGCTTGCCTGGAATCGGTGCGCGCGCTGGACTACGACAATTACACCGTGATCGTGGTCGATAACGCCTCGCGCGATGATTCCGTGACGCAGATTCGCGCCGCGTTCCCGGATGTGGAATTGTTACAAGCGGAAACGAATCTGGGATTTGCGAGCGGGCATCGTTTCGCGCTGGATCATGTGCTGGCGTATCATCACGACGCGGCTTTGTTCTGGGTGCTGAACAATGACGCCACCGTCAGACCGGATACATTAACCGCGTTGGTGGCGGCCTATGAACGGCACGGCGACGCGATCTATGGCAGCGTGAATTTGCACGCCGATGGCGATCTGCGCGTGCAGTTTGGCGGCGGCTGGGAAGTGGATGCTGCCGGGCAGCCAGCCTTTAGGGTTTATAATGTGACACGCGGCATGGCTTATGATCGTTATCTGGCGGAACAAAAAGAGCGCATTGTGGTCGATGTGACTGGCAGCAGTTTAATGGTCCCGCTCGCGGTGATCCGCCAGCATGGATTTTTCGACGAGGCGTTTTTTTTCTACGCGGAGGAAACCGATTACTGCCTGCGGATGGGCAAACGCGGCGTGCCCTCGATCATCGTACCCGAATCCGCGATTGTGCATGAGGGGGCGGGATCGTTTACGGCGCAATCATCCGATCTGGACTGGGTGCGCCTGTATTACCGGCGGCGAAATCTGCTGATGGTAGCAAAGCGTCACCGGACTAAGGTCTTTTTCCTGTGGCGGTTGGGCCGCGAGATCAGGCGCTGTGGGCGGGCGCTGCTATCGAGTCTGAAACACAACCGGCGCTTGGTCATGACCGGGGAGTGTAAGGCGCGCTGTTTCGCGGTGCGTGATGTGATCCTGAATCGGATGGGGAAGACCTACGCGCCGGAGGATTATCTCTAGTACACTGCGGCATAAATGGGGCAATGTGTGCTGGGCGCGGTGACAGATCAGGCTTGCCAGCCGCCCAGTATTCAGGTAGCCTATTGGCGAAAATGCAGGTTTGGCGCGTACTACATTTTGAGAATCCTGTTTAAGCAGAACTGAAAGCGAGAATTTTTAGATCATGAGTAAAGTGGAAGAACTGAAAGCTCAGTTGAATGATGTGCTGCGTTTGGGTCAGGCTGGGGCGATTCTCGGCTGGGATCAGCAGGTGAACATGCCGCCCGGTGGCGCAGCCGCGCGCGCGGAACAACTGGCGACCATTGGCAAGCTGGCGCACGAGATGTTTGTCACCGATGAGGTCGGCAAGCTGATCGAAGCAGCCGAAGCCGAAGTCAAAGATGCTGATTACGACAGTGACGAAGCGGCGATGGTGCGTGTGGTCCGCCACGATTACGATCTTCAGACTCGTATCCCGACGAAATTGGTCGAGGAACTGGCCCGCACGCAGGCGCTCGCCCATGAAGCCTGGGCCAAAGCGCGTGAAGCGAATGATTTTCCGTCATTTGTCCCGGTGCTGGAAAAAATCTTCGACCTGATGCGCCAGCAAGCCGACGCGCTCGGCTATGAAGATCGCCCCTATGACGCGCTGCTGGACCAGTACGAGCCGAACATGAAAACCGCCGATGTCGAGCGTTTGTTTGACGATCTGCGCACGGACCTCGTGCCGTTTGTGGCAGATATTTTCGAAAATCTTGACAAGGTCGATGACAAGCTGATTCACCTGGATTACGATGTCGCCAAGCAAGCCGAATTTGGCGAAATGGTGATCCGGCGGCTGGGCTTTGATCTGGATAAAGCCGGACGGCAGGATAAGTCCGTGCATCCGTTCACGACCTCTTTCTCCGTGAACGATGTCCGCATCACCACCCGGTTCCAGCAGGATTATTTCCCCACCGCGCTCTTTGGCTCGATGCACGAAGCCGGACACGGCATGTACGAGCAGGGCAGCGCGCAAGCGCTGGATGGCACATGGTTGGCGGGCGGTACATC
>JAFGJA010000062.1 GCA_016929355.1 Anaerolineae bacterium
CCGGGGCGAGGGCGACGGTGTGCTGTACTATACCGCGCATCTCAATGTGCGGCTGTGGGCGTCCGAAGCCAAACCGATCAACCGGGGTGTGAACGTTTCGCGCGAATACTTCCTGGCAAGCGATCCCGAAACGCCGGTCACGGCAGCGCAGATGGGCGATGTGATCACCGTGCGCGTCACGATGACTTTGCCCGAAGATGTCTACTACTTTGTGCTGGAAGACCCGATCCCCGCCGGGACCGAGCCGGTGGATACTTCCCTGTTGACGACCAGCCAGCAGAATCAAGGACCGATGCTCTATCCGACCTACAATCCCTATTGGTATTGGGGCTGGTGGTACTGGGATCACACAGAAATGCGAGATGAACAGGTGAATCTGTACGCCGACTTCCTACCGCGCGGCACGTATGTTTATACGTATGAAGTGCGCGCGACTGTTCCCGGCGAATTTCAGACGATGCCGAGTCATGCCTATGCATTTTACTTCCCCGAAGTGTTCGGACGTGGCGCAGGGACGTTGTTTACTATCGAACCGAAAGCAACTGAAGAATAGCGCTCCAAAATAGGCGCTTAAACACTTCTAATCTGTAGCAGATGAGGAATAATAGCTCTTCATCTGCTAATTTGTGTTAAATTAATCGTCTATGGATTGAAAATAGCGGCAAAGTTGGCGTATAATTTAGTAGCGTGCTAAAATGCCGCTATCAATTCAATGCTAAAGGCGCGGGAGTAATCATGAATATCGTCTACGTTGAAGATGACCCTACCAATATCCTGTTGTTAGAACGTGTGACCAGTTCCACCGGAGACTATCTGGTAACATTTGCTGACGCAGAAAGCGCACTCGACAGCGATGTAATCTGGGATGCTGATTTGTTTCTGGTTGATATTCACCTGCCGGGTGATATGAATGGGCTTGATATGACAGATGTGCTGCGCCAAAACGGTGTGAATGTGCCGGTGATCATGATCACAGCTTACGACCTTCAGGATTACATCGAACGTTCGCGCGAGGTGGGCGGCGATCTCTATCTGGTCAAACCGGTCAGTGTGCCCGAATTGGTGGAACTGCTAAACGACTACCGGCCATACTAACCCGTCCCGTTAAGAAAAATACCCCGAATTCTGCCTTCGGGGTATTTCGCATCTAACAAATTCACCAGCAACAATTACCCTTCGATCAGGGCTTTAGCCTTCCGCACCGCCGCCGATGCATCCGGCGCATACCCATCTGCGCCGATTTCGCTGGCATACGCTTCGGTCACGGGCGCACCACCGACCAACACAATCACATCATCGCGCAGCCCGGCAGTTTTAATCGCCTCAATGGTGGTTTTCATATTGGGCATCGTCGTGGTCAACAGCGCCGACATAGCGACGATCTGCGCGCCATTCTGGATCGCGCCCACGAACGCATCAGGACTTACATCCACGCCCATGTCCATGATCTCAAAACCGGCCCCTTCGAGCATCATCGCCACCAATGATTTCCCGATGTCGTGCAGATCGCCTTTAACCGTACCAATCGCCACTTTGCCAATCGGTTCGACGCCCTGCGCGACCAATTGTGGCTTAAGAATTTCCAGCGCAGCCGACATCGCGCGCGCAGCGATAAGCATTTCCGGCACAAAAAACTCGCCATCTTCAAACATCTGACCGACTTCGGCCATTGCGCTGATCAAACCATCGTTCAAAATCACATCAGCGGCCATACCCTCAGCCAGTGCTTGCTCAACCTTCGGCACAACCACTTTTGCTTGACCTTCAATCACGGCCTGACGGATTTCTTCAAGTAATGACATAACTTACCTGCTCCTTATAGTTGGGGGTAATTCTGTTGCGGGATGATTAACGGTAATTCCATCCATCTTAAACGATCCTAGATGATCCCACCAGTTTTATTTGACAGTCACCAGCCATGATTTTCCGCGTACCGGAAGCTGTGTGAAATTCGTCTGAATACCGTCCCATGCGATCACATTTGTGCTAGTATGTTAAGGGACATTGAACAACAACGCGGGGTAGCAAAATCTCAATGATCGAAACCTTTCAACTGGCTAAACGTTTCAAAAAATTTGAGGCGGTCAAAGATGTAACCTTTCGCGCTGAAGCAGGCGAAGTCTTTGGTTTGCTCGGCCCTAATGGCGCGGGCAAAACGACCACGCTCCGCATGTTAGCCACCGTGCTATCGCCCTCATCCGGCACAGCGACGGTGAGCGGCTACGACATCCGCACGCAGGCCAACGCGGTACGCGCGCACCTGGGTATTCTGGTCGAGAGCGCGGGCCTGTATTCGCACAGCACCACGCGCGAGCATTTGCGCTACGTGGGCAATCTGCACGGTCTGAATGGGTCCGGTTTAGAGCGCCGCATTGATGAATTGATCGAGGTGCTGGATATGGGTGATTTCGCAGACCGGATCGGGCAAGGCTTTTCGCGCGGCATGATCCGTAAAGTGGTGATGGGCATGGCGCTGGTGCATGATCCGCCCAACATTATCCTTGATGAACCCACACAAGGACTCGATGTGGTCAGCACACGCACCGTGCGCGATCTGATTCGCCAGTTCAAGGCGGAAGGGCGCTGTGTGATTCTCAGCACGCATATTATGGATGAAGTAGAGCGCTTATGTGATCGTGTGGCAATTGTGCATCGGGGCGAAATTTTAGAGAAAGGCACGCCGCAGGAGTTGATCGCCAAATATCAGGCGGACAACCTGGAAACGGCCTTTGTCGAGATCATCGGCGCGGAAGCCTTGCTCAACGAAGCCCAACGGGAAGCCGAACGCGAAGCTCAACAGCAAAAATCAGGGAGGCGATCATGAGTCTGCGCCGCGTCTATTGGATTGTGCTGCGTAAAGAACTGCGCGAACTATTGCGCGATAAACGCTCGTTATTCTGGCTGTTTGCGCCGCCGATCATCCTGCCGGGATTGGCCCTGTGCGCGGGGCTGTTCATCGGCTCGCAAGCGCTGCGCATCGCGAATGATGGCTTTCCGTTAGCCGTGCAGCATGGCGAACGCGCGCCGGGTCTGCTCGAAACCTTTGCCAACGAAGACTCGATCTATCTCGTCGATCTGCCGCCGGATGATCCTGACGTTGATCCGTTCGATGAGGCGCTCGTGCTGCTCGTCATACCGGATGATTTCCAGCAAATGATCGACGCGGGCAATACCGCCACGATTCGCCTTCTGACCCGCGACAATTCCCTGATCACGCAGCTTGCCAAAGCCAGCGTGCGCAGCGTGATCGGGCGTTATCAGGATCAAGTGTTGGAGCAACGGCTCATTTCTGCCGGACTGGATCGGGATTGGCTCGACCCCATTGAGGTTAATGAGGGGCGGCAGGCGGTGGCGAATACCATCGGCGTTAACAGTAACGGCGCAGATGGCGAAGCCGATGACGGTCCCGGGTTGCTGGCAACGATCTTCCTCCCGCTCGCGGTCACGTCCTGGATGATTGGCGGCGGCATGGGGTTGATTCTCGATACCACAGTGGGCGAGAAAGATCGCCAAACGATTGAAAATCTACTGGTCACACCCGCCAGCCGCGCCGGGATCGTCCTGGGAAAATTGACCGTTGTGTTTTTCGCATCAGTCGCGGTCATGAGTCTATGGATGCTTGAAGGGTTGGCGCTCAATGCGCTGAGTGTTGCCAGCCCGCAATTGCTCGATGCGGAATCGCTGACGCCAACGGAAACGCTCGATATTCTAGCCAAGAGCAGTGGGAATGTGGTGGGATTGGTGCTGGCGTTGATCATTTTGATCGTGCCCTTTATCATCATGTTGAACGGGATCATGATGGCGTGGAGCGCGCGTGCCGCTAATTACCGCGAAGCGAATCTGTTCATGGTGCTGATGCAGTTGGGTCTACCTGCCAGCATCCTGATCACGATTTTCAGCCTGCCCGCTACCGTGAGTTTACCCGTCTACGGCGTGCCCTTTTTCGGGACTATCGTCGCCATCCGCGATCTGTTCAGCAGCACCCTATCGACAACGGCCCTGCTGATCAATGTCAGCACCGGATCGCTCTACGCAGCGCTGGCAATTGGATTGGCGGCGTGGGTGTTCAACAAGGAATGGTCCTTGACACGGGGATTACAATGACCAATTTCAGACTACGGCATTGAGCATGTGCAGGACGGCATCTATATTTCCGGTGCGCGGGCGACGATGCTTAGTGATCGATTGCGCGAAAATCACCCCATCGCGGAACCGCACCCGGATATGTGGCGCTCGCTGATCGCGCATTATGATGTGCCGTATACGTTTCAAGATGTCTGGCAGTGGCGGCGCGACTGATACGCCCATACACACCGCGCAACCGGATCGGGTCTGCTGCGTAATATTAGGTGATAGCTGATTTACTTGAGGAGAATCGATACAATGAGCGAAATCACGATCACCGAAAAAGACCAGAAATTAGCCGAAACCTGCGCGAATTGCCCGGTGTGCCGCCGCGCGCGCAACAAACAAAAGGGCGTCGCCTATTGGTTCGTGAAAAACATCGAAAATGGCCGATGCCCCGCGTGTACGGCCTATGAAAAGGTCAACGGGCGTAAAGCGCACGAACCCATTCCACTCAATTAGCCAGCAGCATTTTTTACCCCTCCAAATGCTGTTCAAACCATGCGACCACCCGGCGGTTGTATTCGTCCGGGTGGTTGGTGTAGGCGTCCCGGTGGCCCGCTTCCGCCACGCACCAGAGATCGGTTTCGCCGGGAATCTGCGCCACCAATGCTTCGATTTCTTCCGGCGTCAAAAATGGATCGTCATCGCCATGAATAAACAGCGTCGGGGCCATGATCCGATCCGCTAAATCCGCCGGATTCGCGCGGAACAACTGGTATTGTGTGCGCAGCGATCCGACGATCAGCACCAGCCACGCCATTACATCCCCCAACAGACGCGGAATACCATTGATCCGCATGTAATTCGCCAGCAAGCCAGACAAACGCGGATACGCGCCATCGACCACCAGCGTTTTGATGCGCTGATCCTGTGCGGCGACCATCAGCGCCACGCCTGCGCCCATGCTGAACCCCAATACACCGATTCGATCCGCCTTGTGTTTGACCGTCACATAATCCACCGCGCCGAACAAATCCGCCTGTTCCAGCGCGCCAATCGTCACGATTTGCCCTTCCGAGCGCCCATGCCCGCGAAAATCGAACATCAGCACATTGAAGCCCGCCTGATGCAACGGAACTGCCTGTGGCATATCTTTATCCAGGCTGCCGTTTTGACCGGGGCACATAATGATCGTCCCGCGCGGATTCTCCAACGTCGGAATCCACCACCCGCCGAGAATGGTCGTATCCCGGCTGGGAAACAATACCGCTTGTCCCGGCATCCCATGACTCGCCGGATCATCAATCGGATCGGGATCGCGGCGGCGCATCAAGGGCATGGTCGCGGCGAAACCCAC
>JAFGJA010000518.1 GCA_016929355.1 Anaerolineae bacterium
CGGAAACCGGTGGGGTTAAGCGTGCCGCCCCCGGTATGGCTGGGGCCACTACCTTTGTGATCGGGCGTTTGGTACATGAAGATGTCCTGCAAAATGACCGCTTCGCCTTCCATGCCTTGCAATTCCGTGACCTGGATGACTTTACGGCTACCGTCCTTCAAACGCGCCTGCTGCACGATCAAATCCACCGCCGAGGCGATCTGACGCCGGATGATCATCACGGGTAAATCCATCCCGGCCATCAGCGCGAGCGTTTCCAGACGCCCCACACAGTCACGCGGGCTGTTAGAGTGAACTGTCGTCAGTGATCCATCATGGCCCGTGTTCATGGCTTGCAGCATGTCGAGCGCTTCGCCCGAACGACACTCACCAACCACCACGCGATCCGGGCGCATACGTAAGCTGCCTTTCACCAGATCGCGGATCACGAGACTGCCTTGATCGGTTCCAGGGAGGGGGGGACAGGTTTCCAGGCGGACTACATGTCGCTGTGAAAGCTGCAATTCTGCCGAGTCCTCAATAGTGACGATCCGTTCATCGTCCGGGATGAACGACGATAGCACATTGAGCAGGGTTGTTTTACCGGACCCCGTACCGCCGGACACCACAATATTCAACCGCGCGACGACACACGCCTGCAAAAATTCGGCTACTTCTTCCGTGATTGATCCCCAATCGATCAGGTTTTGCACGGTCAAACGGCTTTCGGGGAATTTACGGATTGTGATCGTTGTGCCTTCCAGTGCCGACGGGGGCATGATCAAATGCACGCGCGAACCATCAGGCAAACGGGCATCCACCATCGGATTTTTACGGTTGAATTCGCGTTGCAAGGGGCGCACGATGCGCTGCGCCGTCCACTGGATATGCTCATCGTCATCGAAGACGTATTCCGTTTCCAGTAATTTGCCTTTGTATTCGGCAAAGATGATCTCCGGCCCGTTGACCATGATTTCAGAATAGCCCTTATTGCGAACCAGGGCTTCAATTGCGCCGAACCCGAGCAAGTCGTAGATCAGCGCCGTTTCTAATTCGGCTAATTCTTGGGGCGGAATTTGAATCTGAGCGCGCTCCAAGACCACCCGCAAGCGATCCTTCACAATTTGCTGATGTTCAGGATTCTCGCTGTCCATCTCGTCTAGTTCATTGGGGGCGGAAAGGAGTTTAGGGCGTAGCTGTTTGCGCAATTGGGCCACGCGCGGCGAGGTACGTTTCTTGGCGGGCGGGGGGACTACGTCCTGTTCAAACTTAGATGGTTCGCCTGCCGGGGAGGAGGTTGGCGGTTGATCTTGTGGTGGTAGCTGCGGCGGGCGGTCTTGTTGTCCGCCACGATTTAAACGTGATAGTCGAGAACCCATAGTTATTTTCCTGATTCACTCGTTTTGGGCAGATTACACTGTATCATATCAATGTGTGTAGTTTAGAACGACTCGTTTGCAATGACAAGCGGCCTGAGTGATTGTCATGAAATGGGTTAATCCTTAGGAACACGTTAGGAGCAATTTAATGCTTTTTTATTCTCTCAAGTGTGGTACAATGCCCACCGTTTGCCTTATTCGTTAATTATTGGTGTGCAAAAACACCAAGCAGAGTCAGAAGGATTATCACGGCATATGTCTGATCAAAAGGGATTTGTATTGTGGTTCACTGGCCTTTCCGGGGCTGGCAAAACATCCATCGCCACACCATTATCCGAACAGCTTAAGGCGCGCGGGTTGAAAATTGAACGCCTGGATGGTGATGTTGTCCGGCAAAGCCTGACGCGCGATCTTGGCTTTTCCAAGGAAGACCGTGATAAAAACATCGAGCGCGTGACGTTTGTTGCCAAGCTGCTGTCTCGGAATGAAGTGGGTGTGCTGGCGTCCTTTATTTCGCCCTATCGTGAGACACGCGCCATGATCAAGAGTGAAACGACCAATTTTATCGAAGTATTTGTTCATGCACCGCTGGAAGTTTGCGCCGAGCGCGATGTGAAAGGGATGTATGCTAAAGCCTTTGCCGGTGAGATCGAAAACTTCACGGGTGTTAGTGATCCATATGAAGAACCTTTGAATCCCGATGTTCTCCTCAACACGCACGAAGAAACCATCGAAGAAAGCATTGCCAAGTGCGTCGCGTATCTCGAAGAAAACGGGTATATTCCGGCGTCTTAACGAGCGCGCGAACATGGCGTATATATCAACAACAAAGCCCCTGTCGCGGGGCTTTTTTTTATGCAGATAGTTCGTTCATAATGTGCGGCAGGGAGCGGTTATCGTTTGATGCCGGTCACTCTATACATGACCTGGAATCCGGCGTAATCCTTGACTTTGCGCGGGGTGAGCGGTTCAGCCTCAAACACATGCTTGACCAGATCATACGTCGTTTGGCTGATGATTGTTTCGCCACCGTCGGCATTTTCTTGCAGCAGCTTGGAGAAATTGAAGGGCTGACCAATCGCCGTGAATTCCTTGCGGCTGGGACTACCCACATTGCCCAACATTGCCATGCCGGAATCGACCCCGATCCCATACAGCAAACGTTCTTCTGGCGGCAAAATTTCGTGCAGCGCGCGCACATCATACGCCATTGAGAGCGCGGCACGCACGGCACGCACGGCATGATCTGCCTGCGGGTTAAGCTGCGTGTTAAACAGGCCCACAATCGCATCACCCATATATTTGTCGATCACGCCATCGTGCAGTTCAATCGCGTCTGAGCTTACCGTCAAGTATTTGCTGATCACTTCCATCAGGCGTTCGGGGGCGAGTTGTTCGCTGAAGGTCGTGAAGCCGCGCACATCGGCAAAAATAACTGAAATTTCGCGCTCGTCGCCGCTTAAGCCCAGGCTGTCAATGCTCTCAATGGTGGTTAACAAACGCTGCGGGAGATAGGTTCGCACCACATTAAGCGTCGCATCGCGTTTTTTGATCTCAGTCAGATCATCGACCACCACTGCCGTACCGTAGATCATGTCATTCTCGTCTTGCAAGGGGGCCAATTTTAGACTGAGATTCACCGCGCCCCGATTGGGTAGCACCGGCTCAATTTCGATCACCTGTTCGCGGTTTTCCACCTGTACCGATTGGGTGATTTCGGCAAAGCTGGCGAAAATTTCGGGCATCACACTGACTAAGGATTGGCCGATTGCTTGTTCAGATGGCACACCGAGAATCCGTTCGGCGGCGGCATTATAAATGATGATCTTATCGTTGATGTCGGTGGTGATGACGCCGCTCGCAATAGAGGCCAGCACATTATCGAGAAAATCCTTCATCTCGGTAACTTCATCCAACGCGACCTTGGCCCGTGCAAACAACCGCGCGTTTTCGATAGCGATGGCAGCTTGATTGGCAAAGGCCATGAGCAAGGATTGTTCATCTTCGCCAAACAAATTGGTGCGGCGCTGGTTATCGGCATATAACACGCCTGTGATCTCATCCTTGAAGATCAAAGGAACGCAAATCACGGAGCGAGTCGCCCGCATGATGATGCTCATGGAACTGTCAAAGCGTTCATCAAGCATTGCGTCCTCAGAAACCACGGGTCGCCGGCTGGCAATCGCCTGATTCATAATCGTTTCACTGGCGGTCAGTTGACCTTCATGGAGGGTTTGCCGGTTGAAATTACGTGCCACACGAAATGCCATTTCACCCGTTTGCGCAGATCGCAGCATGATATAACCGCGTTCTGCGCCGGTCAGCGCAATCGCTTGATCGACCACTTCGGTTAAGACTTCATCAGGATCGAGGGATGAGTTAATCAATTCGGTGGTTTTCGCCAGCGCTTGCAGCCGTTCAACTTCGGTGCTCTCGGTCACAACGCTGTTGGTCAGCGCTTCGAGATCGCTGCGCATATAGACCAGGTTATCAAGCACCCCGGTGGGCAGCGTCATGCCGCGCTGCCGTAAAACGTTGTGTTGGGCGCGCAAGGTTCCTTCAATGTCGTTAATTTGTTTAACGAGATGTGTGAGTGCGTTTTGCAGCGAGTGTGTTGGCTCAGGCATAATCTAAGACTCTCAGATACAAAAATCAGGGATGCGCGCGCTGGATGTTAAAGATTTTGACGGTTTGAAAACGCCCTTTGACCTGGATGCTCTCACGTTCTTCGACCAAAATTCCATTAGCCTGATCATGGAGTTGTTCCGCGCAGGCTTGATACGTGGCATCGCTCATAATGATTTGGCCCGGTTTGGCATTTTCTTGCAGGCGCTTGCCCAGATTGACCGTATCGCCAATCGCCGTAAATTCGCGGCGGGATAAACTGCCGACATTGCCCAGCGTCGCCACGCCAGTATGGATGCCAACCCGGTAATAAGGCAAATGGGGATCATCAGGTGGGGCTAGCGCCATATAGTCATCTACGATTTTCAATGCGGATAGTACCGCGCGCCATGCATGATCATCGCAGGGATTGAGCTGGGTGTTGAACAAGCCCATGATCTCATTCCCCATGAATTTGTCGATTACCCCGGACTGATGATGGATCGCTTCAGCCCCGGCGGTCAGATATAAGTTCAGTTGTTCCATTAAATCCTGGGGATGGATATTTTCCGGGAACGCATGAAATGGGCGCGATTCGACAAAAATAACCGTGATGAATCGCCGTTCGCCGCCTAAGCCGAGGCCATCCAAACTCTGAATATTATCCACCATTGCGGGCGGCAGATAGCGCCGCACGACATCCAGTTTGGCATCACGTTTTTTGATCTCGGTCACATCATCGACCACAATCGTAATCCCTTCTGTCTCCGCTTGATTTTTGAGCGGCGTCAAGTTGAGATTGAGATTGACTTCGCCGCGATTGGGCAGCACCGGGTCAATTTCAAGCAGTTCTTGTGAGTCGTTGCGGTAGACGACCTCGATGAGATCACGAACATAGTGATAGACCAGGGGCAGCGCGGCGTCGAGTTGCGTGCCGATTACCATGTCCGGTGGAATCTGCAAGATACGTTCAGCCGCCGCATTGTAGGTTGTCACGATCTTGGCTACATCAGTGGTGATGACGCCGCTTGTGATAGAGGCCAGCACATTGTCGATCATGTCTTTCATTTCAGTCACTTCGGCCAGCGCAGTTTGCACACGGCCAAATAACTGGGCATTTTCGATAGCGACGGCAGCTTGATTCGCAAAGTCACTCATTAAACGTAATTGCTCATTGCCAAAGACCGCATCCCGGATCGAGTTGTCCACATAGATCACGCCGGTTACTTTGTCTTTCACAACGAGCGGCGCGCACATCACTGAGCGCAACGCATGAATGACTACACTTTCCGAGGCGTTCCAGTTGGGATCGGCCAGGGCATCATTCGTGAGGACGGGATGGCCGGATTGGGCGACTTCGCTCACAATCGTCCGGCTAAAGATTAAATCGCCTTCATCAAGCGTTTCGCGTTCGACATTGCGCGCGATCCGAAACTCCATTTCGCCAGACTTTTCGTTGCGCAGCACAATATAACCGCGTTCCGCCCCGGTCAGCCGGATGACAGTATCCATCACTTCATTGAGGACCGTATTGGTATCCAATGAGGAGTTGATTAGCTCAGTGGTTTGGGCCAGCGCGCGCAGATGTTCAAGATTGTTAGACCCACCTGGGGGATTTTGCGCAAATGTATGCAGATTATTCTGAACCTCTTTTAACCCGGCCAGTGCGCCGGGTGGTAGCCCCATGCCGCGCTGCCGCAGGATTTCTTTTTGAGCGCGCAGTGCCTCGATCATGTTCTCCGCGATGGTTGTCAGGCGCGCCATTTCCTGTTTAAGATTTTTGTGTGCATCGGGAATACCCATAACAACTCCGCCCTACCGTTAACGTTTTTGTGGACACATTATACTCGGAAATCGGATGAGTAACACCAAGCCCCACGATAGTTTCTGGTTAGATTCTAACGCGGCACTTGGGTTTCTGCATGGCGAAGTGATATGAGCAGGTGGACTGCTCTCAAGTCAGTAATCCCAATTCACGCGCCCGTGCGACGGCGTGAGTCCGGTTATTAACCCCAAATTTGCTATAAATTTGGCTCAAATACCATTTAACCGTGCCAACCGAGAGAATCAATTCGTCGGCAATATCACGATTGGTCATGCCCTGCGCCGCCAGATTTAGCACTTCTACCTCGCGCTCAGTCAGTTCGCCTAAATCGGTGGCGGATGGTGATTCCATTTGATGGGTCTGTAGATGGTGTTCGAGATCATCAGCCAGCGTTTTGATGGTTTCAACCGGATCAAGAATTTGGGTGCTTTGGGTTACAATCGTATTCAGCAACTCGACTGAAATGGTGTGGTCAAAATCAACATAAGCCGGTTTGCGCCCCAGGTTTTCATAGTAGCGGTACGCCGCCGATAGAAAGCGCTGCCCCAGCGCTTCTTCCCCCAGGCCCACAAGTGCCCGTCCAGCACCAATGGCGGCTGTTACCATGTACCGGGGCAGTTGCGCATCAATGGCAATGTGCAGCATTTCGCGGAAATTGCGCTGCGCCTCTTGATATTCATGACAACCTAAGTTCACAAATCCTAACGCCTCATAGGACATCGCCACTCCCCACCGAATCCCGATTTCCTGGCAGGCTGTTAGCCCTTGTTCCGCCAACGATTTAGCCGTGTCGAAGTCCTGGGTATTAAGTGCAAAGTACGCCTGACTGGTGGTAACGATGGCACTTCCCCACCGGCTGTTAAGTTGGCGGAAAAGTTCTTGGCTTTGATCGACATAATCGCGCTGCCCATAGAGCAATCCCAACCAATTGAGGGTGTACGCTTTGTTCCAGGGATCGTCAATGGTGTTGTATATAGCCAGCGCTTCATCCATGTGGTGCAGTGCTTCTTCGAAATAGCCCCTAAAAACCGCCAGGGTTCCCCAACGAACGAGTGTAAATGCGGTTTCGTCCGGTTCGTTAAATTCCCTGGCAATGGTTAGCCCTTCCTCAAGTTGGGCTTCGGCCTGCTCAAATTGGTTCAGACTGCTGCTCAATACACCCTGCCGGGTGATCAGTTTGCCGAATAGTTGGCGGTGATCGTCATCGTTACGTAGGACATCAACCGCCAGACTCAGCATTTTTTCGCCTTCACGATACCAGCCGCGCGTATCGTAGAAGAACCATAATGTTTCCATCCCTTGTTCAAGTTCGTTAGTGAGGGTCAGCACTGCCGCCCAACCCCAGGCCACGCGGATATTCTTGATTTCGCGTTCGATCTCGCGCATGGCTTTTTGCGGATGCGCCCCAAATAAATCGGCTTCGAGCCGGTGTAGCAGGCCGGTGTAATGGCGGACGTGTTGGATGCGCGCGGCCATGCTATCATCCACTTCCGCGTTGAGATGTTGTTCGGCGTATTGGCGCACGAGTTCATGAATATCATAGCGGCCCGTATTGTCGCGGCGCACCAGGGATTTATCGATCAACGATGATAGGTTCGCTAAAGTTGCGCCTGCTACATCTGCTGCTGCCTGTCGTGTGAAACTGCCACGAAAGACCGAGAGTTGCTTAAAGATGGTTTGTTCTGGCTCGGAGAGCAGATTCCACGAGTAATCCAACACGGCGCGCATACTGGTGTGCCGTTGCTCGACGCCGCGTGTGCGGGATTTCAAAAAATCGAGACTGCGCTGAATCTCGGAGGCAATTTCATGACAGGGCAACGTGTTCACCCAGGTTGCCGCAAACTCGATAGCCAGGGGCATCCCCTCAACCAGTGAGCAAATTTTGATCACACCATCTAATTCATCTGTGAGCGAAAAGTCGGTTTTGACCCGCCGCGCGCTTTGTTCGAACAACGCCAGCGCACAGTAATTCAGTGGATTGTCGTGATGATGACCGTTGGTGGGGAAATTCAGCCCGGTGATTGGCAGCACCCATTCGCCTTGAATATTGAGTTTTTCGCGGGAGGTTGCCAGTATTTTGATGTGGGGCGCGCTTGCCAGCAGATCGCTAATAATGCTTACGCCAGCCAGCAAATGCTCAAAGTTATCCATCACCAGCAGCAGGTTTTGGGTTTGGAGAAAATCAAGCAGTTGATCTTGAGGATCGTGAGGGCTGATTTCATATTCCAGGGCATCCGCCATCGCAGATACAATGAAATCTGGCGAACTGAGCGCCTGTAGGCCGACAAAATAGACTCCATCATGAAACAGGTGCAGGTTTTGGCGGGCGGCTTCCTGACTCAACCGGGTTTTGCCGATGCCACCTGGACCGACTAACGTGAGTAACCGGCAGGCGGGATCGGTCAACAAGCGAGCGATTTCAGCCAGGTCTGTTTCGCGCCCGACAAAGGGCGTCAGTGCGACAGGCAAATGTTGCGCGGAAAGTGACACCAGATTTTCTCCCCAAGTCATGTGTGTAATGGGTGAATTATAGAGATACCCCGTAAAACCCATGCCTTTAGGCGACGAACCACAGGTTTACGGATATAAGGGGCTAATGTATTTACTTTAGACGTAAATCATAGTAAGATATACTTAATGAACGAACGACTCTGAGTACATAAGCGATGGAAATGCGGTTCGCGTATAAATGTCGATTGTACGATAGCCAACCCAACAAACACCTCCATCACCAGCTTGATGTGGGTAGTATCATCTGGAATCATATCACAGCGCTGCAAAAACGCTACTATCGCATCTTTGGCAAGCACATCAGCGAAAGCCGGATGAAGAATCACCTAGCCTATCTACGGATGAAAACGCAGTGCTGCCGGTATTGGCGCGCATTGGGATCGCAAGCGGTGCAGGATGTATGCGAACGACACGAACGAGCGTACCAGAAGTTCTTCAACAAGCAAGGTGGCTTGCCCCGGTTCAAGAAGGTCAAGAAGTACAAGAGCATTACGCTCAAACAAGCGGGCTGGAAACCATTGCCGGATAAACGCGCGCCGAAAGAGAAGCAAAGTGGCAATGGCTACCATCGTGGGATTGGTATGATTGAAATCGATGGGCGGCGCTACAAATTCATCAAACCGCGCCCCATGACCGGGCAAATCAAAACGGTGACGATCAAGCGGGATACGGCGGGACGGCTGTGGGTCTGTTTTTCGGTAATCGAAGACATCCCTATCAAAGAAGACGAAACCAGCACGGGTAAAATCGGCGGTTTTGACTTCGGGTTGAAGGTGTTTTTGACGACAAATGACGGACAGCCCATCGAGAATCCGTTATATTTCCAGCAAGACCTGCCCCACCTGCGCCAAATTCAGAGTTGGGTGGACAAGAAAGTACCGGGCAGTCGCAACCGGCAGCGCGGGAAAGCGCATATCGCCCGCCGCCACGCGCGGATTGCAGACAAACGCCGCGAGTTCCATTTCCAGTTGGCGCATGACCTGTGCGATGAGTACGACATACTCGTATTCGAAACCTTGAATATCGTCGCCATGAAACGTATCTGGGGACGCAAGGTCAGCGATCTGGGTTTCGCCAAATTCATTGAGATCGTCCAGTGGGGCGCACGCAAGCGCGGCAAACAAGTGGTGTTTGTGGATCGGTGGGAGCGGACCACCCAAAAATGTTCAAAGTGTGGGCATATGCAAACGCTCACGCTGAAAGATCGAACCTTTTGCTGCGAAAACGAGGAGTGTGGTTTGATGTTGGACCGGGACCACAACGCAGCGATCAATATTCGTAAGGCAGGACGTTGCCTTCTACTGTCTCAGTTGGAAGAAGACCAACCTGAAGACCCTTCAGATGGCATCCGGCGCTAACGGCAGAAGCCCAAGTGATTTAGCCTTGGGAGTACGTCACACCCACGATCCATGAAGGGCGTTAGGGTTGATGGGAGAAAATCCTAAACGGGATCAATTAGCGAGGTTTCGCGCACGACCAGGCGCACGCTGAGAATCGTCACGCCGCGAATACGCAGTCCTTCAATCTGGCTGATCAACTGGCGAGCGGCGCGTTTCCCCTGTTCCATCACATCGGCGGCTACTGTGGTGAGTCCGGCGGTTTCGGCTTCGGAACCATCGCCAAACGCCACAACCGCCACATCTTCAGGGACCGCGATACCCGCTTCGCGCAGCGTTTCCACCGCCGCAATGCCCATCAGGTAATCTGATGCGATGATTGCATCGAAAATCGCCCCGGTATCGATTAGCTGTTGAACGGATTGCGCCGCAATAAAGGCCGAAAAATCGCCGCGCAGGATATGTTTGGAGGGAACTATCAGGTTATAGCGCATGACTTCATGAGTAAACGCCCGTTGGCGTTCGTCACTGTCACGCTGACCGGGTAAGCCCTGAATAAACACGAGGTTTTTGCGGGCGCAGTTCACCACCAGATGTTTGACCAGTTCGCCGACCCCCTGCTGATTATCGGTGATCACCGCCGGGACGGGCAGATCGGGCGTCTGGTGACTGACCAGCGAGAGCGGAATATGGGCGGTATATATTTCGCGCAATAAATCAGGTGGGGCAGCGCTGGCGAGAACTAACACACCATCGACGGCTTGATAGTCCAGCGAGATCGGGCGGGGATTGGCTTCGTCTTCCGCGTAGGAATCAATGATCAATCCATAGCCGCGTGCCTCAGCTACCGCTTGCACGCCCGCGATCACGGTGCGTTGGAATACTTCGTGCTGGTTGTTGGTGATAAGTCCTAAAGTGGGCATCACACTAAGCCTAATTCGCGGTGCAGCGCTTGCGCAATTGCGCCGACTGCGACCAGATCGTTGGTTTCGGTTAAAGAGTACGTGACGGACTGCATCAAGTCGGGCAGGATCAGATCGTGCGTGCGCGCAATCGCTTGATCGAGGAAGGGCTGGCCCATATCGGCAATAGGTCCGGTCAACGAAATGTGATTGGGACGCAGCAAGCCAATAATCCAGGCGAACACCTGGGCCAGATGACTGCTCAGTTCGTCTTGAATGGCGATGGCTGCCGGATCGCCATTTGCCACGCCCTGCCGGATATGCAGATAGCGGATGTATTCACCGTCACGGGGCAAGGTGCTTGCGGGATACTCACGCCGGATGGCGTAAGCGCGCTGCTTGACATAGCGCCAGCCGAGGAACGATTCAAGCCGACCTTCCCAGGCGGGGGGCACATCAACTAAACTCTGTTCCGCAATGCGCAGGTGGCCGATCTCGCCGCCGCCGTGATAGATCGCCCCATTGATGACGATGCCTACGCCGACGCTCCCCCCGATCCGCACGGTGGCGAAACTTTGTACTTCGTCGGTGGGACCATAGACATACCGGGCCATCGCCACCAACGCGGTGCTATTGGCAACGTAGACTGGAATATCATAATGTTCGCGCAAGATGCGGCTGAGATCGATCTCCCGCCAACCCAGATGCGGTGCGTAATGGACGACGCCGGAGTTTTCATTGACCACGCCGGACACACCAACGCCGATGGCGAGCAAGGGCGCGTCAAGTTGCGCGATTAGCCCGTTGATCACATCCGTGACGGACTCGATCACGGCTTCACCTTGCGCGCTGTTGAGATCGATGTGATGGCGCGCGGTAATCCGGCCATTCAGGATCGCTAGCGCACCTAACACATATTCATCGTCAACATAAACGCCGATTACATGCCGCGCGGCAGGGACAAAGTGCAGCAAACGAGGTCGCTTACCGCCACCGCTCGTCGATTCGCCGCGTCCACCTTCTTCGAGCAAGCCTTCGTCAAGCAATTCGCTGATGAGTTCTGAAACGGTGGGTTTGGCAAGGCCGGTTTCTTGTGCCAGCGCTGCGCGATTGTTGGCTTGACCGTTGTAGATCGCGCGCAGCACAAGCTGCTGATTATGTTGCCTGAGCTGGCTGTGTGTTGCCTTGTTGGTCCCACCACGCGGTTTCATAAATGACATTCACTTTGTTGGTATGCGCGCAAAATATCCCAATTCGCCGGGTCTTCGCCGCCGAGTCCCCAGATCGCTACTCCGCCTAGATCGGGATATTCTGCCAGGATAAAGCCCAGTTTATACTCAAGTCCGGCGGCATCGGCAAAATAAAAGGTCTGAGCCGGGAGGCCGGTCACTTTGAGCCGGAACCATGCTTCCCTATCCACCGGATCGCGCTCAACGGCGAGTTGATAGGACTCGATGACGCGCTGCGCGCCTTCCCAGGTGACAGTAGCGACCTCGCTGCGCTGCCAGCGATACCCGTAAAAATGCAAACCGAGGCGCACTTTTGCCAGATCGGTGACAGTTGCAGCATAGGCAATCACCTCACGCGACCAGACTGGCGGCCCAATCGGACCCGCTTCGCGGCTGTTTCGGTTAGTATAGTCGTAAGTCATGATCTTAAACAGATCAACGGCGGGCGCCAGACGAGTCCAATCTTGCGCGGACGATCCTTCAAAGGGGGTCTGATCGGTGGTTTTGGCGTGAACGGCGATGGAGAGCAAGCGCCCATTGGCGTGCAGTTGTGTGGCTAACGTTTCGATGAACAGCGAAAAATCGTCGCGTGTCCAGAGCGGAAACGATTCGTAATCAATGTCGATCCCATCATAGTCCATGCGCTCGACCAGATCGACAACCGTGTCAATGTGCAGGTCGCGCACCTCATCAGTGATGGCAAATGGGGAGGCGTTGGCGATAGTGGGCAGAATCGACAATTCCGCGTCACGCCATGCGGCAAGTTTGTCCGCGTCTTCCGCGCCATCATATAAATCGACTGAGCCATCAGGCCGGGCCGTATACCAGAAGGGATTTACTTCGTGGATCACGTCCAGATTGTTTGTGATCGAATCCAGCCCGGCGGGATGTTCGGAGGATGGATACCAGACGGACACACACCACGATCCCGACTGCGTGTTCTCATTATCTTGGGCCGCTAGCGGTTGGATTGTATGGGGCATAATTAACGCCACCAGGAGAATTGAGAACGCCAGTCGTTTCATGTGATTCCCTTTCACACCCTCACATCCGGGAGCGGGCACGGCAAAACGCCTGACACCGTGATTTCACCGAACAGGACGCGCGCAATGGCTTCAGTCGTGACCGCGCGAATCCCATACGCACACAAATAGGTTTCGATCATCGGGAAAGCGACCAGATCATACGGGGTGCGCAGCGCAATGACAAGAGGCTGTTGCTGGCGGGCGTGCAGCGCTTTGACCAATTCCGCCTGTCCGCGATCCTGATCGGCGGCCACCGTGCCCACGATTACATAACGGGCGTTTTGCGTGGCGTGCAAAATCGCGCTGATGTCGTCGGGGGCTGCATCACGCGGTAATTCATACGCCTGCGTGTGTGTGTGGCGCTGCCGGATCGCATCAGCCAGCGCAATCCGTACCGATGAGGATGTATCCGCCGGGGTGAGATCGGAGGGCTGCGGTGTGATCACGGCAATCTCGTCATCTGGGGCAGGGCGTAGAGGTAGCTGCCCCCCATCCTTGACCAGCGTAATTGAGCGATCCGCGATAGTTTGCGCAATCTGCTGGTGTTCCGCACAGCCGACGACATCCAGCGCGGGTAGTTCGCGTGAAAGCCCGGCACGGACCTGTTGAATTCGGGCGATGGCGTCCGGTTGGGCAAAGTCGCGCATTTGCTCCGCTAAAGTCATCTGATCGGGTAGGTGCGCCAGCAGCACCAGATCGATCCCGGCTTGCAACGCGCGTTTGACACTTTCCGTCGCACCAAACCGCGCCACTGCGTACATATCCATCGCATCCGAGATGGTGAGGCCATCGAAGCCCAGTTTGCCACGCAGGTAATCATTCAGAATCATCGGTGAGAGCGTGGCCGGGTTATCAGTATCAAGCGCCGTAAACAGGATATGGGCGGGCATGATCGCGTTGAGTTCGGCGGCTATCGCCTGGCGGAAGGGCAGCAGTTCCACCGCTTCCATGCGATCTAGTGCGTGATCGATGGTGGGGGCGGTATGGTGTGTATCTGTGCCGGTGTCGCCATGACCGGGGAAATGCTTGGCGGAGGCGATCACCCCTTCGGCGCGCATCCCACGAATCATGGCGATGCCGAGATCGGCTACCAACTGCGGATCAGCGCCGAACGAGCGAATGCCGACTACCGGATTTACCGGGTTGATATTCACATCCAGCGAGGGGGCAAAATTTAGATTCAGCCCCATCGCGCGCAGTTCACGCCCCAGGACGTGCCCGGCTTGTTCTGCCAGTTCTGGCGAACGGGTCGCCCCCAGCGCCATATTACCAGGGAGTTCTGTTGCGCCGTTGGTGATGGCGATCAACTGCCCGCCCTCCTGATCAATGCCGATCAGGGGGGGAAGTTGGCCTCCATCTGCCGCCGCGTGGAGCAGCGCTTTAGTCAGATCGCGCAGTTGCGCTGGATTCGCAACGTTCGAGTGGGCGAACAGGCAAAAAGCGGAAATGTTGCCTTGTCTGACCCCTGCTAGAATCTCCGCCGGGGGCGTATACCCGATAAAGCTGTGTATAAGTTGCTGCATGATCATCTTATCCCTGGTGAGTAGGGGCAATCCATGAATTGCCCTTACATAAGCGTATTATCCCTTAGTCCCGGTAGTTGAAATGCCCTCAATGAAATAGCGCTGCGTGAAGATGAAGACGACCAGCACCGGCACGACAAATGATACGCTGGCGGCCATGACATCCTGCCAGGGGAGCGGCGTTTCCTGCAAATTGAGCTTCTGCGCCACATAGACCGGCATGGTATACAACGCTGGTTTTTGCAGGTAGATCAGGGGCATCATAAGATTGTTCCATGTGCCGACGAACAGGAACACGGAGATTGTTGCCACTGCCGGACGCGAAAGCGGCATGATGATATACCACCAGATTTGTAGCGGATTTGCCCCATCGATCATGGCCGCTTCATCGAGTTCTTTGGGTAGTCCCATCATAAACTGCCGCAGCAGGAAAATCAGTGATGCGCCGCCGGCAAAGAAGCCGGGAATTGTGATCGGGTTAAAGGTGCGAATCCAGTGGAGTTGGTGGAACATCACATACTGCGGGACCAACGTAGCCTGATACGGGATCATGAGCGTACTCATCATGGCCGCGAAGACGAGGCCGCGTCCTTTCCATTCCAGGCGGCTGAACGAAAACGCAACCAGTGACACTGATGTGACTGTGCCTAAGAGCACCAACGATACGATAAAAATGCTGTTGAAATAGGCGCGATAAAAGCTATCGTCGCTGAACAACTTGTCGTAGTTGGTCCACTGCGGATCGGCAGGGAGCAGATTCAGTTGTGAACGGCCTACTTCTTCAATTGTTTTAAGCGATGTCCCAACCATCCATGCGAGGGGGAACAGGAAAAACAGGGAAGCTCCGATCAGCGCTGCATACAGCAGGATTTTGCGCACATGGGCCATTGTGTGCCGCGTGTTTTGGGTATTTGTCATATCCATCATAGTTGCTTGAGTTGCCATGTGATTTACGCCTCGTAATGGACCCAACTGCGGCTGAAGCGGAATTGCAACACCGTCAGCGTCAGGATGATTACCACCAAAATCCACGACATGGCCGCGCCTTCACCGATGTGCAGTTCGGAGAACGTGCGAGTGTAGAGCAGGAATGCGGCGGATTGTAGACTGTCGCGGGTGAGGGGGGTTTGCAGAATGTATACGATCTCGAAGGTTTGCAGCGCCGCAATCACACCGATCACAATGTTGTAGAACATCGCGGGCGAGATCATGGGCAGTGTGATCTTGAAAAAGCGTTGACTGGCGGTGGCTCCATCGACCTCGGCGGCTTCATACATGGACTGCGGTACGCCTTTCAGCGCCGCCAGGAAGATCAGCATCCCCGCGCCCGAACTCCACATCGTAATCAGGATCGCGGATGGCTTGGACCACAATTCACTGTTCATCCACAAGGGTACGCGGTCACTGCCGGGAAATGCCGCGATAGCCTGTCGGAACAGCGCAAAGTGATAGACGGGTTTTCCGGCGGCGGTGGCAATCTCTTCGAACGCTTTAAAATAGGTGCGTGCATCAAGGAATGATCCGATGGCGAACAGCGCGAAGAAAATCAGCGCCCCGGTTGCCAGATACCGCCGCGCGCGGGCGTAGGTTTCGTCCAGCAGGGCCACGCCGATCAAGACAGCGATGACTAACCCGTAAATCCAGAAGGGTGACATGCTGGCAACGGGATACACTTTTTCGAGGTAATCTTGATCGGTGGTGGTGTCAAGCGTGCTGCCGAATGTCAGATACTCGGTGAATACGTTCAAGCGCCCATCGTCCAATTGGCCCGGTATGAGCCGGACGAACAGGATCACGCTCAAGATGACGATGGTTGCAGTTATGATCTGTATCAGGTGGCGGTCCCAGGTGGCAATTAGCGAGCCACCCACTGCTGTCGCAACTAACGCAAGCGGGATCAGGTAGCGGGTAAATGCCACGCTGGTGAATTCAAATTCGACATGATTCAGGGCCGCTAGCGCAATGACAACTAAGCCCACCAATGCGCCCCATTGCACATAACGCACTTCGCGTTTGCCTTGCCGTGCCAGCAGGACGATCATGCCTAAGGCGACGATGCCCACCACATAAATCCATGACGGATCAACTGGTTCCGCGATCAAGCCTTGCGCTAACAAACTGTAAAACACGATAATGCCCAGAATTTGCGCGCCGCGCCACGCCAATAAGCGTTTGCCTTCGCCCCATTCGCCCCGCACCAGCGAGAGGAACAGCAGCGCGGCAATTGCAGCAGGAATGGTGTATTTCAGGGGGCCAACCGGGTCTTCATGCACAATGCCGGTATAAAATCCGTTCAGTGCTTCAACGACGAAGATAAAGCCCCGGTAGATATAATCAAAGACAAAGAAAAAGCCTGCCATTTTCCGCATCGATTCGTTCACGAAACCGCCGTTCGATCCGAGCATATAGCGCCACGCCAGCAAAATCGCCGGACCACCTGCCAGGATCACTGGCATATAGAAAATCATGCGAAAAATGCGAATACCTTTGATCTCATTGTTGAGCAGCATCGCCATGATCAGCGCGGCAGTGATCTGGAGCGGGACGCCGATGACTGCGTAATAAAACGAGTTGAGCATCGCTTTATTGAAATTACGCCCCACACGCCCCTCGCCGCTTAGGAGATTGCGGTAATTTTCTACCCCGATCCAGTTAATCGAGTCCCCGATCTGGTAATCGGTAAAACTGTAATAGAGGGATGCGAGCGCTGGTCCCAGTACGAAAATGAAGAAGCCGACGATCCAGGGACCGGCAAAGGTGACGCCCCAGAAGAGTTTGCGTTGTTCGGCTTTCGAAAGGCCGCGCAGCCGGGCTAAAAACTGGACGAGAAAGCCCAGCGCAATACTCGATACGATAATAAAGACAACGGTAGCTAAGGACCATTGCAGATTGTCTAAACGGGCTTGAGTTTCCATCCTGCGCTCGCTTTAGCACTCAATAACATAAATTTGGTTGTTTAGTTGGTTGGGATATGCAGGGGGGAAAACCTCCCCCCTGCAGAGGGTCACGCTATCAGTTAGTCCAGATAACCATTCTCTTCGAGGATCGCGTCGTATTCTTCCTTCATGTACATTTGCGTATCTTCCAGGCTTTGCTGGTCGGTCAGGAAGAGCGTCATTTGTTCGAAGATCAACGGGCGGAGTTCCGCACTAGCGCGGATGTCAGAGAAACTGCGACCATATTCCACGGTCAGGTTGAGCAGTTGCGCCCATACCGGGTCGGATTCCATGATCTGGTCCCAGGCATCCTGGCGAGTCGGGGTGAAACCGGCCACATTCTTCAGTTCGATTGCCATTTCCTGCGAACCCAGGAACTTGAGGAAGTCCACAGCCAGTTCGGGGTCATCCACATATGCCGGAACTGAGAGCCAGTCGATGAAGACCTGCACCAACGGTTCGCCATTTGCGCCAGCCGGATACGGGGCGATGGTGACATTGTTCCAGATTTCGTCGCTGGTGGCGGGTACGGCCCACATCGGGAAGATACCGCTAATCACAATACCGGATTCGAGCGCAGTGCCTTCGATGGGCGGCAAACCGGCGGTGTCTTCCGTCGGGCGCATGATGCGGCGGCGGTCATACATATACTGCATGGCTTCGGCAACGGCGTCGCTGTCGAAGGCGCTGGTTCCGTCTTCGTAATACAGTTCACCACCGGCTGACCAGACGTAGCCAATGAACTCTTGCGCGTCGAACAAGTCGCCGCCGATGTCCATGAACGCCCACTGTGCTGCCGCGTTATCTGCGATGACCGTGTTTGCTTCGGCAAAGGCCAACGCATCGGTAAAGGTCAACGGTACGTCGCCTTTCATCAGGTCGGCGCGGTAGAAGATCGGGCGGGGGGACATGAGCAAGGGCAAGCCGCGAATGTGACCATCAAAGGACACGGTATCAACGGCGGTGGGCAGATATTGATCCCATTCTTCCCAGTCGGCAAAGAAGGGGTCGAGATCGTACAGCAGAGTGCCGTAGGTCGCGGCATATTCAGAGCCGAGATAGATGATGTCCGGGCCTTCGCCGGTGGTGATCCAGCCCGCTACCGTCACGTCGAAGTCGCCCCAACCGCCGGTCAGGATTTCGAGTTCAACGTCGGGATGGGTTTCCTGGAAGGCCGGGAACGCCACATCATTGAACCAGTTCATTGTATCTTCGGTCAGACCGGTGATGTAGATTTCAAGGGTTTCGGCGTCTTGCGCGGTTGCCGGGGTGCTGGCGGGAATAACCATCGCAAACGTCATCAATGCTGCCAGAGCCAAAAAGAGAATACGTTTCATGATTTTAGAGGTCTCCTTCAATTGTTTTCGGGTAAGTCAGAGGTAAACTAACGGATTTTTCGTACTTCGGATTGTCACCTCCTCAACATACGTTCTCACCGGTGATGAAAAAGTCTGACCGGAATGATCGCTTGAATAAGTTAGTAATGATTACTTACTAACTTCAACAAAGCATAGCACGGAAAATAAATCATGTCAATATGTGTGAAACTTATACAAAAAAATCTGATTTTATTGATAAGTACTGTGAAAATATAATCGCAATGAAGTACTGATTTTTGACAGGCCAGACAGTCATTGGTTACTATTATTTCGTTATCGAAATATTTTGCTGTTGAGAGGAAATGCCGCCCATGCAGCATGTTGAAAATGAGCGTGCAGGTTGTGTATTACACAAGTTTTTGCTGATTTATCGTCATTTGCGCCAATACCATCGCCAGATCGATGAATACGGGGTGCGGCCCCGGCAAGCCTCGGTGCTGCGCTATCTGGCTGACCACGGCCCGGCGACGGCGGGCGACATTCAAGCTTATCTGTATACCAGCGCCAGTACTGCGTCCAGCGTGATTGCACAGCTTGAGGATGCCGGGCAGGTTACGCGCACGCGCGCACCGGAAGATAACCGGGTTGTGATCATCACCATCACGGATGTCGGGCGCGATGTGGCGACGCGGACTCCGGTGGGCGGGATCGGCTTGCTACGCCAGCGACTCGGCAATTTGTCCGGTGAGCAGTTGCAGCAGATGGATGATGCGCTGGCTGAAATTATGCGTTTGATGGAGGTGCAATGAGTTCGTTATTGCGGATGATGCGCTATATGCGCCCTTACCGGTGGATTGTTTTTTGGGGAATAGTGACGACGGTTTTACCGGTGTTGATGGAATTGCTTGTGCCGCGTATGTTGCAATATGTGATTGATAAGGGTATTCGCGGCGAAGATATGGATGCAATCTGGCTGGGATCGCTGGTGATGCTGGGCGGCGCGGCGGTTGGCGCGGTAGCCACATTGGGGCAGGGGCTTTGTCGCGCGCATCTCTCGCAGGGTATGGCGTTTGATATGCGCAATGACCTGTTCCAGCACATTCAAGCGCTGCCTTTTGCTACATTGGATCGGTTGCAAACGGGCGGATTGATGACGCGCATTTCAAGCGATGTGGACATTATCCGCATGTTTTCGAGTAATGGGCTGTCGCTGCTGCTGCGCGCGCTGTTGATGATTATTGGTAGTGTGGTGATAGTGGTCCTTACGGATTGGCAGCTCTCGATCATTATGCTGGTCAGTCTATCGGTAGCCGGTGTGCTGATCTGGAATTTTATGCGATTGGCGAGTCCGTTGTTTGAGATCGTGCAGGAAAAACTCTCGGCGCTCAATACTATCGTGCAGGAAAATTTGGCGGGGGCGCGGGTGGTCAAAGCGTTTGTGCGCGAACCGTATGAGATCGAGCGTTTTGCCGGACGCAATGATGATTATATGGCCCAAAATATCCAGGTGGGGCAGATCATGTCATTGGTGATGCCGACCCTAACCGTTTTGACTAACGTTGGCTTAGTGGCTGTGATCTGGTTTGGCGGCGTGGACACGATCAACGGGCGAATTTCCGTTGGGGAATTGATCGCCTTCAATAACTATCTGATGATCGGCATGACGCCCTTGCTCATGCTGGGCAATATCCTCACCATGTCTTCCCGTGCGGAGGCTTCCGCCTCGCGTGTGTTGGAAATCTTCAATACGCCCCTGCTTGTGCAGAGCGACACTGCGCACCGCTCCGATCAGATGCGCGGCCACATCGCGTTTGAGGATGTGACTTTCCGGTATGAAACGGTGTTGAATGGCAACGGCGCTGTGTCCGATACCAATCCCGCCATTAACAACGGATCACGCAATGTGCTGGATCACGTCAGTTTTCAGGTCAATTCCGGTCAGCGTGTCGCCTTACTCGGCGCAACGGGAACAGGAAAATCGACCTTGATCAGCCTGATCACGCGCTTTTACGACGTGACCGGGGGGCGGATTCTGGTTGATGGCGTGGATGTGCGCGAATGGGACGCGGAAACATTGCGCTCGCAGATCGGGGTTGTGCTGCAAGAAACGATCTTGTTTAGCGGCACAGTGCATGAAAACATTGCGTATGGCGCGCCCAATGCCTCCCGTGACGATGTGGTCACGGCGGCTAAAGCGGCTCAGGCGCATGATTTTATTATGGCAATGCCGGACGGATATGACAGCATCATTGAGGCGCGCGGCGCGAATCTGTCTGGTGGGCAGAAACAGCGTATTGCTATCGCTCGCGCCCTGCTCATTGCGCCGCGCATCCTGATTCTGGATGACAGTACCAGTGCGGTTGATCTGGATACTGAGATCAAAATTCAGGATGCGCTTGAAGAACGATTAGCGGATACGACCACGATCATTATCGCGCAGCGTATCAACAGCGTTTTGACGGCGGATCAGATCATGGTGTTAGACGGTGGGCACATTACGGCCAGTGGCTCACACGAGGAATTGATGCAGATGAGTCCCATTTACCAGGAAATTTACCAATCACAATTAGGTAACGGGCAGCATAACGATGAGTAACCAATCCTCCGATAAACCTAGAGTTCGATTCGGGCCGGGTGGTTCTGGGCGCTTGACTGGCGAAAGCGCTCGTGATACCCGCTCAACGATTGCACGGCTGGTGAGCTATCTCCAACCTTACTGGCGGCGTTTAGGGGTCGTTGCAGTCCTGGCTCTGATTGGAACGGTGTTTCAATTGGCGAGTCCGATTTTGATCGGGAAAGGGATTGATGAGTACATTATTCCTGGTGATCGAGATGGGTTGCTGCGTATCTCCGCGATCACATTCGTTGTTGTGGTGGGTGGTGGGTTGACTGCCGCGATTCAGGGCTTGATCATGGTCACGATTGGGCAGCGATTTGTGGCTCAACTGCGTGGTCGATTGTTTAATCACATCCAAATGCTGTCGATGGGCTATCATGATCGCAACAAAGTTGGTGATCTGATGAGCCGTGTATCCAATGATACAGACGCGATCAATCAGGCGATTTCAAACGGCTTGATCGAGTTTTCGACGAATATCCTGCTGTTGTTTGGTATTTTGGTGTCTATGTTTTTCCTGAACTGGCAGTTGGCGATTGGCACACTGATTATCATGCCCACCATGCTCTATATCACTACGCAAATCACGCAGCGCAGCCGGAAAGCGTTTCGCAACGTGCAGCGCAATCTCGGCGCGCTCAACAGCGTAATGGAGGAGAATATTGCCGGGGTGCGTGTGGTCAAGGCGTTTGCGCGCGAAGCCGATACCTTCGAACAGTTCCGCGCTGCCAATGCCGAATATCGCCAGTCGGGTATCCGCGCGGATATTATCACTGCTGCGCTGGGGCCGATGTTCTCCACCATGAATATTTTCACGATCGCGGCAACGGCGCTCTTAGGGGGATGGTTGGCGCTGCGTGATGTGGTGGAAGTGGGGGTGATCGCTACGTTCATTATCTACATCCGTAACTTTTTCCGCCCCATGCGTGCGATTGCCATGCTCTATAACCAACTGCAATCGGCCTTAGCAGGCGCGGAACGCATATTTGCCGTGTTGGATGCTGAACCTGATGTGCAAGACCCGCCCGGTGCGTGTGCCCTGGACCAGATCACCGGGCAGGTTTGTTTCGAGGATGTCAGTTTTGCCTATGAACCGGAAAAACTGGTCTTGATCGATGTGAATCTGGAAGCGCTGCCCGGCCAGACCGTTGCCTTAGTGGGGCCAACCGGTGCGGGTAAAACCACGATTATCAACCTCTTGAGCCGGTTTTATGATGTGACCGAAGGCGTGATCAAGGTGGATGGACACGACATCCGCACGATTCAACAAACATCGCTGCGGCGGCAGTTAGGGATCGTGTTGCAGGATACGTTTTTGTTCTCCGGGACGGTGATGGAGAATATCCGTTATGGACGCCTTGACGCCTCCGATGATGATGTGATTGCTGCCGCGACGCTTGCCAATGCGGATCGTTTTATCCGGCATTTGCCGCGCGGCTATCAAACGCAGGTTTCCGAACAGGGGCATAACTTTAGCCAGGGACAGCGCCAGTTGTTAGCGATTGCGCGCGCGGTGCTGGCTGATCCGCGCATCCTGATTCTGGACGAGGCGACCAGCAGCGTCGATACGCGCACCGAATTGCAGATTCAGGAAGCGTTATTGCGTTTGTTGGAAGGGCGCACCGCGTTTGTGATCGCGCACCGCCTGAGTACGATCCGCAAGGCCGATCAGGTGTTGGTCGTCAACGATCACCGCATCATCGAGCGCGGCACACACGACGAATTGATCGCGCAGCGCGGTTTTTACTACGATCTGTATATGAGCCA
>JAFGJA010000519.1 GCA_016929355.1 Anaerolineae bacterium
CACTTCTTATCGAGCGCCACGTTGCGCCCCTTCGGGCCGAGCGTCGTCATGACCGCCTTGGCGACCATGTCGATACCTTCCTTAAGACCATTGCGTGCTTCTTGATCAAAAACAAGCTGCTTGGGCATGAGTATTCCTTGCTCCTGTTTATCGTTTGGTTCGTATTAAAACCCAGTTTGTTCAGATGCGCCGCATCCTGGCCGGGTTGCATGATACCGCATTGGATCACGTCGCCATTGTAGCAGTTTTCCCGTGTGATCAACGTAAGAAATCTGTATAAACCTGGCAATTGAGGAGCGAGAGTGCCAGCATGGGTGCTAAATGATGATTCAAAATCCGACGTGCGGTAAAATAACAGCGTGAAATGGTTTTCAAGCAGACAAGGATTCAACAAAATGGATTATACAGCAGAGGTACAAACTAAATTAGCACAACTCCGCGCGCTGATGGCGGAGAAAAAATTGGATGCGATCTGGCTGCGTAGTGTGAATAACGTCGCCTGGATCACCGGGGGGATTGATGCAGCCGTCAATATGGCCGATACCGAGGGCGTGGTGACGGTGGTGGTCACAGCGGATAAAGCGCAAATCCTGGCGAGCACCATCGAAGGCCCGCGCGTCTCCAAAGGTGATGGAGCCGAGGCCCGCGGCTTTGAGGTCCTTTCGCCGCTCTGGGCGCAGGCCGCCGGTTTCAACATGGGCACGGCGTTAGGCGCTGATCTCGCCACCGAGGGCGCGGTGAATCTGGGCCGCGAGATCGCGCTGCTGCGTTCCCGCTTGCAGCCGGTGGAAGTGGAACGTTTCCGCGCATTAGGCCGCGCCTGTGCGGGCGCAATGGAAGCGGCGATTGGGCGCGTTCACCCCGGCATGACCGAATACGAAATCGCGGGCGCATTAGCCAATGAAACATTTGCGCGCGGCGTCACGCCGATTGTCAATCTGATCGCCACCGATGAACGCATCTTCAATTTCCGGCATCCACTCCCCACCAGCAAAGTGATGGACCGTTACGCGATGCTGGTCTTGTGCGGGCGCAAGGAAGGGCTGGTATGTTCCGTGACGCGGCTGGTGCATTTTGGCGAACTGCCGGATGAACTGCGCACCAAGATCAACGCCTGCGCGATCATTGACGCTAAAGTCAATCTCGGTTCGAAGCCGGGTAAAACGCTGGGTGAAATGTTCGACCTGATCACCGCCGCTTATGCCGAAGTCGGGTTTGCGGGTGAGTGGCAATTGCATCACCAGGGCGGCACGGCGGGCTATGGCGCGCGCGAATTTCTGGCCGTACCGGGTGAAACCGCCGCACTTGATACAAATATGGTCTGCGCGTGGAATCCGTCGATCACGGGCGTGAAGGTCGAAGACTCGATCCTGATCACGCCGGACGGCCCGGAAGTATTGACCGAGATCGCGGGCTGGCCGACAGTTGCGGTAGAGGTTGATGGGGCGACGTTGGCGCGTCCGGTGATCAAAGAAGTGATGTAACACCAACTAGATCGGCCTCACCCCCTAATATCCCCGCGTATGCTGCGCATACGACCTCCATCCGAGCCATATTATCTCGCTGGCGCTCGATAAAATTATGGAGACGGGGACTTGACCACTCAATCTGACTCCCCCTCTCCATTCAAAATGAAGAGAGGGCTGGGGGGTGAGGCCGCTTATAAATAAACACAATACCCAAACGGGAGACATGATGACCTTACACACCCCCAACGGATTCCGCATCGCGGGCACACATTGCGGCCTCAAGCCCGACGAGCGCAAAGACATCGCCCTGCTGGTCAGCGATCACCCTTGCGTGACGGCGGGCGTTTTCACCACCAACAAAATGAAAGCCGCCCCGGTCCTGTATGATATGGACATTCTCGCGCAACCAGACGCCGCGATCCGCGCAGTGCTGGCGAATACGGGCAGCGCGAACGCCTGCACGGGCGATCCGGGACTCGTCAATGCGCGGCAGTCGGCCAAACACGTCGCGGATCGAATCGGCTGTACGCCGGACAATGTGCTGACGCTCTCAACCGGCGTGATCGGCCTGCCATTGAACATGGACGCGATGAAACGCGGTATCATAACCCTGGCCGATCAACTGAGTCAGCAAACCGATCCGGCGGCGGGCTGGCAGGAAGCCGCGACTGCGATCATGACCACCGACACACGCCCCAAAATCGCCAGCGTGCAAGGCAAAGGGTATACGATCACGGGCATTACCAAAGGCGCAGGCATGATCGCGCCCAACATGGCGACGATGCTTGCCATTATCGCCACCGATGCCGCGATCCCGCACAGCGCATTGACGCACGCGCTGCGGCAAGCCACCGCCCAGAGCTTTAACCGGATCGTGGTGGACGGTGATATGAGTACGAATGATACTGTTTTGCTGCTGGCGAACGGAGCCGCCGGAGGTCGCACATTGACCGGCAGCGCCGAGGTTGCCGCCTTTACCGCCGCGCTCACCGAGGTCTGCGTGGCCTTGGCGCAAGCGATTGTGCGTGATGGCGAAGGCGCGACTAAATTCGTCACGCTGCAAGTGGCGGGAGCCACCGATACAGCCAGCGCCCGCCAGATCGCGCAGGCGATAGCGACTTCGGCGCTGGTTAAAACCGCGTTTTACGGGGCTGATCCCAACTGGGGGCGGATTCTGGCGGCGGCGGGCTATTCCGGCGTGGATGTTGATCCGGCGCGGGTGGCGCTCTGGCTATTGGACGCGCAAAATCAACCCGCGATTCACTTAGTCGAGAGCGGCACGCCGCTCGATTATGACGAACCCGCCGCGATTGCGCTGATGCAAACGGATGAGTGGGGTTTCCGGCTCGATCTGGGACTCGGCCCAGCCGAGGTTGAGGTGTGGACGTGCGATCTGAGTCACGAATATGTGACGATCAACGGGCATTACCGGACGTAACCCTCCCCTAGAGCGTGTTATGCACTTTTTGACCCCTATCCCCCGGCCCTTTCCCCGCAAGCAGGGCCAGGGGAGTGTTTCGTCCCGCCCTGCCTGCGAGGTGTTACGTCCGGTCCGGCTGCACGAGCGTGACCGGGACGCGCGTCTTTTTGATCACGCTTTGCGCCACGCTGCCGACCAGCCATTTCGAAAGCCCGGTGCGGCCATGTGTGGACATGACGATCATACAAATGTCTTCCTCATTTTCGGCGTATTCACAGATCACCTGCGCCGGATTGCCGCCACGAATCAAAACTTCGCGCGCCTTGAGTCCCTCTTGCCGGAGCCGGTTCCGCAGCGAGACGAGCTGATCCCGAATCTGATCGATCTGCTGGTCCGCGATCTGTTGGTGTCCGGCCAGCGCCCACTGATCCGCGTAATCGCTGCCCTTCTGCTGGTAGACGTGCAGCAGCACGATCTCGGCGTCATGCACGCGCGCGAGTTCGGTGGCGCGGGAAATGGCGCTCTCCGACCACCGCGAACCATCCAACGGGACCACGATCTGATCGTAGACCGGGCGCACCAGCATGACCGGGACCATCATCCGGTTCAGCGATTCCTCGATGTGACTGCCGAACAGCCAGCGCAGCATGGCTTGGCGGCCCTGCGTGGACATCACGACCACGCTAACCAGTTCCTCATCGGCATAGGCGGTTAACGCGCCGCCGGGATCGCGGCTGTCGATGATCTGCGTGCGCACCGGCACGCCCGCCTCGCGCACGTCTTTCCGCAGTTTCTCAAGATACTGCTGTGTCTCATCGGCGGACTGCTGCTGATCGTCTTCGCTGATCGCCGCCAGTGGCATCGCGTTCAGGTAAAGCAGGATCATTTCCGCGCTGTGCTTGCTGGCTAGATCAAGCGCAAACCGGATGGCGAATTCCGCCGCCACCGATCCATCTAACGGAACCAGCACACGGCTATACATCCGGGCCGGAATAGTCGTCATACATCACCCCAATTACAAAATCTGCGACAGGAACAATTTGGTTCGTTCGTGCTGCGGATTCTCGAAGAAATGATCGGGCGTGCCCATCTCGACAATGCGTCCTTCGTCAAACAACACGATCCGATCCGCCACTTCACGCGCGAAGCTCATCTCGTGCGTGACACAGAGCATCGTCATGCCGCTTTCCGCCAATTCTTGCATCACGTCCAGCACTTCCTTGATCATTTCCGGGTCAAGCGCGGAGGTCGGCTCGTCAAAGAGCATGATCTTGGGCTGCATCGCCAGCGCGCGCGCAATCGCCACCCGCTGCTGCTGCCCGCCGGAAAGCTG
>JAFGJA010000520.1 GCA_016929355.1 Anaerolineae bacterium
CCGTCCGATATGCCGGTGAACATTACGGTGGCGCAGGGCGCAATGCTGCCCTTACTCGCCAAAGGCGAAGTCATGGGTCTGCTGCTGATCGGCCAACGCACGGATACCGAACCGATGACCGCGCGCAAAATCGAACTGGTGAGCGGCATTGCGAATCAGGCGGCGCTGGCGATTGAAAGCGCGCAGCTTTTGGTCGCGCAGTTGGAGGAAGCATGGGTTTCAACGGCCCTGCTGCAAGTAGCCGAAGCGGTCAACACACAGCTTGACGCCGATCAAAGCCTGGAAACGATTGTACGCCTGACACCGCTTCTGGTCGGGATCGAGCGCTGCGGAATCATGAAGTGGAATGCCCCTGAGGAACATTTTATAGGCGGGCCATCATGGGGCCTGCCACCGGATAAGCGCGATTACTTCGCCACCATGACCTTTAGCCGGGCAGACGGGCAATGGCTGCTGCACCTGGGCGATTCCCAGGAACCCGTCGCGTGCGGCGTGGGGACCAATCACCCCTTGCCGGATGTGTTGCAAAAGCTGTTTGAAAGTCCGACGCTGCTCGGTTTGCCCCTGATCGCGCGCGGGCATCTGGTCGGGGCGATGATCGTGGATCATCCCGCATTGGGCGGCAAACTGGATGACCGCCGCCAGAGTATCCTGAGCGGGATCGCGCACCAGACGGCGATTGCGCTCGAAAATGCGCGGCTGCAAACCGAAGCCACCGCCGTTGAACGCCTGGAACGCGAACTCGAAGTCGCGCGCGATATTCAAACCAGCTTCATGCCGGATAGTTATCCCCAGGAGCCGGGGTGGGATGTCTCCGCCGCATACCGTGCCGCGCGGCAGGTGGGCGGCGATTTCTACGATTTCAGCGCACACGATGAGCATAAATGGGCGTTGGTTGTGGCGGACGTAGCGGATAAGGGCGTCCCGGCGGCGCTGTTCATGGCGCTGTCCCGCACGCTGATCCGCGCCGTGGGATCGAACCGGCGCACCGCCGCCGAAACGCTGATGCGCGTCAACGAATTACTGCTGCGCGACAGCCGCTCCGACTTGTTCGTCACGGTCTGGTATGGCTTGTGGAATCCGGCAACGGGCGAAGTGTGTTTCAGCAGCGCAGGGCATAATCCGCCGATTCTGATACGGGCCAATGGCACAGTGGAAGAACTGCGCTCAAAAGGGATCGCGCTCGGCGTGATCCCGAACATCACGTTAGAGGAACACACGATCACGCTGGAACCGGGCGATATGCTGGTCGCGTATACGGATGGCGTCACCGAAGCGCTGCGCTCCGATGAAACCGAGTTTGGCGTGGTCGGGCTGCAATCGGTGCTGGTCAAGCTGCGCAAAAAAACCGCGCAAGAGATCGCGGAACGGGTGCTTAAGGCCATTGACACCTTCGTGGCGGGCGAACCGCAGTTCGACGACATTACGCTGATCGTCGTCAAGCGCGCGGCGGAACCAGCATCATAATTTCACCACGAAGACACAAACTCTATCTTTGCACGTTTAGTTTACCCCGCTCTAAATCCCTCCCCGCAGGCAGGGCGGGACTTCCCAACAGAGATTCTTCTCCCGTCCCCTGCTTGCGGGGGTTTATACTTTCCATACACGCTCTTAGCCATTCATCCGCGCCGCGAGAGGCCCAATGCCAACCCAATCGAGCCGATCAGGACCAACAGCGCCACACCCGCGATCAACAGCGCCAGAATGATATTCATATCGGGGCCAGAGTCCGCGCGACCAGCACCACTATCTGCCGCGCCGGAGGGTCTGGGCGTAGGCGTGTCAGTCGCCACCGCCGCAACCAATTCCGGTGTGGGCGTAGCAGTCTCCGAAGGGATCGGCGTATAGGTGGCTGTGAACGTCGGCGCAAGGGTGACATCCGTCGGCGTAAAAGTGGGCGTTGGCGTGAACGTCGGGAGCGGTGTCCAGGTGGGCTGTGGCGCGCGGATCATCAGCACATCGCCCGACTTGACAATCGTCTGGCGATCAATCCCGTTCAGATCAAGCACCTCATCGAGCGTCAGCCCATAATAGGCGGCGACAGTCCAGGCCGTTTCGCCCTCCTTGACGGTGTGATACCGCCCCTCAAATGGCGGCGATTGCCCCTCTCCTAACTGCACGATAACTTGATCGCCGGGACGCAAAAATGAATTCGGCGGAAGCTGGTTGATCTCGCGCAAATAGTCAAGCTCTACACCATACACGGCGGCGATGGTCCAGGCGGTTTGACCCTGCTGCACCACATGAATAACCGAGCCATCCGCTTGGGCTTCCACTTTTGTCACGGGAACAACGACCACCGGGACCGGCGTCGGGGGTTCGTCGGGATCGGCGCTGACCTCATTGCCGGATGTATTCACCGTTGAATCGGATTCCCCCGGATCGCGGCTTGTTGCATCCGAGGGCGCGCGGGTCGCCGCCGGGGTACTCGTGACCGATTTACCCACCATCAACACGTACACCATCGCCCCACCCGATGACGCCACCCCCACGCCGACCTGATCATGCGTCGGCAGTTGCAGCGTAGCCTGATGAACCGGGCTGTTGTCCCACCACACCACCGCTTCGGTAGGCGTCATACCCGATCCCATCACCCAGTTTTCGTAGATCAGCGTACCGGGATAACCGGCAGCGTTGGCGCGCTGCGTGGGCGTTGTGCCCCCTTCACCCGTATGCCCGTAATTACCCGTCTGCACCATCCAGTTAACATGCGTTTGCGCTGCTGCCGCTAACGCCGGGTGTTCGGTCCACGCGGGGAGGCCCAGCGAGGCGCGGTACGAGTTTACCTCCGCGATCACGCCCGCCGCCGATCCTTGCGCATAGGTAGCAGCCGGGGCAAAGGGCGCACCCAGCGCGCTCAAGACGCACAACATGACGATGATCCGCAGATAGCCGAACCATTTCCCACTCACGATATACTCTCTCCATCCTCATCTTTACGCGCGCCGATGTTTGCTCGACCTCCCCCCAGCCCCCTTTCCATGCGCCAGAGAGGGGGAGTCTGGCCAGATGAAAAAGTCCCCTCTCCAGAGTTGGAGAGGGGATTTAGGGGTGAGGTTACTGCCCCCAACCATCAAACGGCTGACAATTCCCCGCGCCCCCATAACACGCCCCCGGAACCGGATCGCCGTTAGCGTCGATGCGATTGGCATCAATATCGTCCAGATTAACCAAATCCGGCGAAGCCACCGTCACGCAGTTGATCGCGCCATAAGCATTGAGCGGTTCGCGGCGCTGCAACAAAGGCTGGCCGGGATTGAAATAGTTATACGTCAAACGGCTGACTTCCTCGATCAATTCCCAGGCTTGCAAGGTGGGCAGGCCGTTGAGATCAAAATCGCGCTCGTAGGTATACATCGTGATCACGTAATTGCCGCCGGGCGTGAAGATGATCGCCGCATCCGCGCTGATGCCGGGCGGCCCCCAACCGTTCTTGTGCGCGATCTGGATACCTTCTGGTATGCCAAGCTCGAATAAGCGTCCAATCCGGTTGCCGCTCAACAGATTGATCATTTGCTGGCATTCATGCTGCGTGATGTCTTCGGGATAAATCGCGTGCAGGCCGCTACCATACTGGGCACAATCGTAAATCTGCGTCAGCAGCAAACCCATATCGGCGGCAGTTGTCTGTGAATAAGCATCCGGCTCGGTGTAAATGTTCGCACTAGGCGAAGGCGCATCAGGCCGGCACACCACTGCTTCAAATTCATACGTCCGATCCGCCACATACAACGGCGCGCTGATGTAGGTGTACTGCGCGCCGAGACTTTGCGCCGTACATGACACCTGATTCAACCCATCGCGCAACTGCTGTTCAGCCGCCCCTAACGCATCACCCACCACTTGCATGAGCAAGTTCGATGAGGCGTTATTGCTGCACAACAGCGACTCGGTGAGCAAATACGCGATCTCCGACCCGTTGGGCACGAGCAGTTCATGGCGAAAGAGGTTGATCATGATCGGAATTTTGATCGTGCTGACCGCACCAAACGGCACATCCGATTGAATATGCACTTCTTCACCAGTAGCCAGGTTCATGATATACACGGCGGCGACAGTATCCGGTCCATCATAGTCGAAACCGTGATTCTGCATCAGCGCCAGAATTGCGTCACGCAGCGTATTCATACTCTGACCGGAACTTGATGTACTCAGCGTGGGTAGGATCACATAACGGCCCGGCGCATCGGGCGAACGGAGCGCCTGATCGATCATGGCAATCGCGGAGTCAATGTCGAGTTCGCGGCCAAACGTGCCGGAGGTAAACGTCAATGAGGTCAGATCAACGCCCGCCTCACCGGAAGGCTCATCATAACGCACCGCCAGCCGCTCCAGGTAATCGCGCAGATCGCTGACCTCGTATTCAGCATCGAGCGGAATCGTCACAGCAGCCACCGCACGGCTTTCGAGAAAGTTCCAGAACCCGATCCAGAAACTACGCTCCTGGGTGGTTTGTTGGCGCGCTTCGGCCAGCATCGCCTCGCTGTTGACGCGAAACCCGATCTCAGACGGATACAGATCAATCGGGTTGCCATCATACACCAACTGCACCGGCTGCTCGATATAGACGCGCTCCCAGCGCGCCTGGGCATCACTTTCACTCAAGCCCCCCACCGCCACGCCCGCCACCGTGAGATCAGTCGGCAGATCGTCTTTCTGGTTGCTGTACGTAACCAGTTCGAACATACTCAAGACAATCGCCATCAGCAGCATCAGCGCTGAGAGAATTTCGAGAATAGGAAATTGAAAATTACGCCGCCGTTCGCCCAAGCGTCCGTAGTCCATATCGACTGGCAATAACCACCTCCGTTTTTTACCTCACCCCCCGGCCCCTCTCCAGGTGTGGAGAGGGGGAGTCAGGCGGGAACAAATTCATGAATTGACCAGATCAAAATCATCTTTCCCCGTGGGCAGCGCCCCACGCGCCGCCAATGCCTGCGCCGTCTGGATCGTTTGCCGGGTGTAGGCGGCCAGGGGCGGCAGATCGTCCAGCGCGACCCAGTCCCAACTGATTAATTCGCCGCTCAACCGGATCGCTTGACTATCATACCCAGCACCCGCGTCTAGCACGCAGTAAAACGCAATGTCCATGTGCCCGTGCAAGCGGCTGCGCTGGATCAACAACGGCTGCACGGCGCGCACCTTGAGGCCGGTTTCCTCGTAAAATTCGCGCTCGACGGTTTGGGCGGGGTCTTCGCCACGATCCATCCAGCCACCGGGCAAGCCCCAGGGGGTGCGCGTGTGAAAGACGTGTTCGACCAGCAGCACGCGCGTTTGCGATTCATCCAGCAGCACGCCCACCGCCCCCGCCGTGAAATGCGGCTGCACGAGACGCATCACGCGCTGAATCAGTGTGCCCAACCAGGGAAATCGCCGCAGCAAATGCGCCACCCGCCCGATCCACCGTTTTTTCGTCGTCATTTTCTGCAAGACACGCTCCCGTGTTTACCTCACCCCCCGGCCCCCTCTCCAAAAATGGAGAGGGGGAGTCAGACCGTGCAAGATTCCCCCTCTCCACAGTGTGGGGAGGGGGTCAGGGGGAGGGGTTAAACCATATACCAGAAACACCGAAAGGCCAACCCCGTCAGGTTGCGCGAGCGCGCTAACGGCATGGCCCCCCAGAATGGTTATCCAACTTAGCATCACCTTCATGGTTAGCGCTGTGTTCAGGTTTGTTTAGTACGCTGTCTGCGCTAACGCGCCCGTAATATACCGCAAGCCTTCTTGACAAGCAAAACAAACGATTTTTGAGTACAATTCGTACTGGTTTCATACGCCCCCGGTGCATGACCGTCGCGTGCGCGCCGCGCGGCAATCGCACATCTGTGTTATAGTGTGTCTTAGGGAAATGTTTTAGGGTCGCGCAAGGGAAATTGTATGGATTCTGATCCCGAATTTCTGGATTTGTTTGTCAAATCAAACGGTGAACTCATTTACTTTCTGGCGATCTATCTGATCGGTCAGAGTGCGATGCTCATGGCGTTGAGCCAACGACTGCGCGGTCCCGGCGAAATCGCCGCCGGGCGTTATGCCGTGCTGTTGGGCGGCGCAGTAGCGGCCTGGATCACAATGGGTCTGGGTGCGTTGATCGGTCTGGTCACGGATACGCCGGATGCGTCGATCATGCCGCCACTGGAACGCGCGGCCAGCGCTTTAGTGATCCTCTATGTGAGCGCGGCACTGCTGGCGGCGGACAGTACGCCAACCAGCAAAACAGCCGGAAAAGCAGGCCACCACCGGTTCATGTGGCGTATCACCCAACTGGGCACGCTGCTGATCGTAGCGGGGTATATCTACACGGCGCTCACCTGGTATGATGTCGTGGATAACGGCGATACCACCTTCAACCAACACGCGCTCGGCTTTTTCTGGACCTTCCTACCGGGCCTGTACCTGTTATGCACGATGGGTCTATTGGTCACGCGCTACAAGGACACCGCCGACATTCCGCTCAAGCTGATTTTCCTGGTGATTCTGGAAATCGGCTACACCTACACCCTGATCCAGATCAGCCGTGACACAGTAGAAGGGCACACCTCCGGCGCGCTGCGTTGGGGCTTTCTGGTCGCTATGCCGATCCTGATGATCATCGTGTACCGCTTTGTGATTGACCGCCTGACCAGGGCAATTGATGAAGTCTCCGACTATGCCGATGCGGTATCCCGCCCGCAAGCTGCCATTAGCCGCCGCCCCGAAACGGTGGATTCGCTGCTGGAAGCGGAGATCGAGATTCCCACGCCGGAACCGCAGATCACCGCACCGGTCAAACCGGCCCCGATCCCCCATCGGGGGGAAGCGCCAAAGGAATCAATGGCCCTGCTGCGCGCGATTGGCATGATGATCGAAAAAGAAGACCCGGATCACATCCCGCGCCAGATCGTGATCGCCATTGCAACGGTGCTCAAAGCGGATGTCGCGGTCCTGGTGTCGCACGACGATCCCGCCTGGGCCGATGTGCTGGCCGCGTATGACAACATTCAGCAGCGACTCGTGCCGGGCCTGGCGCTTAATCTGGCCGAACAGCCGACCCTGCGTGATGCTGTCGAACACAAAGCGCAACGCCCCCTGTTCCCGGATCGCAACCTGGACGAGTTGGTCGATCTCTATACCCGGCTGGATATTAACCAGCTTGGCCCGGCCTATATCCAACCCCTGCTGCGCTCCGGCAAAGTGGTCGGCGTGGTGATCATCGGCCTGCCCTACACGGCGCGCGATCTGAGCGATGGCGAAGCGAACTTACTCGAAGGTTTAGCCCCGGTTGCCGCCCGCCTGCTCATGTTAAGCCGCGCCGCGCTCAATCTCCGCACGGAGCATGAAGAATCCGCGCTGCG
>JAFGJA010000521.1 GCA_016929355.1 Anaerolineae bacterium
GTCCCGCTACCTGATACGTGTTATACGGCGACTCAAAATTGATATTCGTGATGCGCGGCCACCAACTGCCCGGCTCGCCAAGCGGATATTGCAGCGTGACGGTAGCCCCTAAGCGGCTGCCATCGCGCACCCGGTTATAGATGATGCTGGCGACATTTTTCTGATCATCCGCGCCGCGTACCTCACGCTGCACAATCGAAGCAATGATCACGACTTCGTAAAATGAAACGCCCTGCGCCACACCGTCCGCCCGCATATTCGCGGGAATGTTCGCGTCAAACGCCGCCAGCAGCATATCGCGGAACTGTTCGGCAGTGGTGTCGTTTTGCAGCGTATACACGCCAGGGAACAAAAAGCCCTCTAGCGACGTATTCGCCGGGCGCTGATTGGCGAAATCATACGCGGTGGTGACGCCGGGACCAGTCACCGCCAGAAAATCACCGCCGGTAAACTGCGTCGATGCCGCCTGCACCGCTTCCGCGATCTGTTCGCGCCGCCAGCCCTCGGTAATACGAATCGTACAGGGGCAGTCCGGCGTGCGCGGCCCGCTCGCGTACAGTTCGGAACCGGCCACATACGGCGACGATGGCGGTGCATTCTCCGCCGCGCCGGAGGGCAAATAAATCACCTGATCGATCACCAGATAGCGACTCGTCAGGCAGTTCGCCGCCATGATGTCTTCCACGGTAGTCGCCCCGCCCGATCCGAGTTCAAACGCGAACAAAGTATCGTCCGGCTGGACCACATACATCTCCCAGCCCACCGGGGGCGCGCAAGCGCTGGTTTGCGAATCAGTTTGATCGTCAGCTTGCTCAATAGCTTCTGCCGCCGCACCGGAATCAGGTTCCACATGTGCCGCGCTATTGGTATCTGCCACCGGATCGCCGGTTGGGGTCGCCGTCAAGATCGGGAGTATTGGCGCTGGCGAAAGCATCACAGGGGGCGTGATCGTCGGCGTGATCGTCACGGTGATCGTCGGCGTTACCGGGGGGCGCGGCGTATGTGTCACCGCCGCTAGCGTCGGCACATCACCAATGATCGCCGGGATAGTCGGCCCCGGCGGAATCGTCGCCACACCGGAGTCAATATGCTCTGGCGAATCATCAGTGAGATAGGCCACACCGATCACGATCAGGACCACGATCCAGGCTATTCCACCGCCCAACAACACCCATAGCGCGCGGGATTGAGTTCGTTTCACATCGTTCGTCATAATTTTTCAGTGCCAATTGTACTTTTTATTGCGACATACCCTGATTATGAGATTTCAAAATTTTGGCAAATCGCATATACTGGGAGAAAACATACCGCAAGAGCAGCGTATCATGCAACCCAGAGAGGCAATTATGAGCGTCATCATTTTGGACAAAGACCGGACTGTCGGCGATTGGCTGCTCAAACAACTAGACCAAATCCACATTTCAGCCAAATGGCTCCCCACTGCCACCGATCTACTGGCCGAATCGGAACACGATGCGCCGATTGTGTGTTTAGTAGCGCTGCGCCAACCGTTAGCCCAGGCGCTCACCCTGATCACCGATCTGACACAAGAACCGCGCTTCGCTAAAACCGCCTTTATCCTGATGGGACCGGACCATTATAAACATGCTGCCTTCAAAGCGGGCGCGGATGATTACCTGACCACCCCGCCCGACGTGATCGAACTGCGCAAACGAATCCGCCTCTATCTGGATCGCGCCGCACTGGAAGCGCGCGTCATCACCGAAACCCGCATCACCCAGGAAATGGACGCCATCAGCGATATACTCAACTTAACGGACACATCCAGGCAAACCTCATTATTTGAGCATATCACCGCCTTGACCCGCGAACGCAACCAATATGAAATGATCCTGGCCTATACCGCCGAGGCCATTTCGTTTGTCGCGCTGGATGGCACACTCCTCTACGCCAATCCGACCTGGGAAGCATTGATCGGCAGCCACCTGAATGCGCGCGCCGGGGAACGAATAGCATGGCCGCCCATCACCAACAGCCCTACCGTGAATCAGTCCATCGCCAACGCGATTGAACGCGAACTGCCCTGGCAAGGAGAAGTTGACATCGAGCTGCCGGACAATGCGCAGCTTCATCTGGCAATGAATATCCAACCGGCTTTTCACGCCAATAACAAATTGGCCGGATTCGTCATCACGCAGCAAAACATCGCCGAACGCCGCGCCCTGGAAGCGGCCAAAGCGCGCTTTTTCTCCGAGATTGCGTATGAGATGCGCACGCCGGTCACCAATCTTAAGATGCGGCAGTATTTACTCTCCCAGGCCCCCGCCGATCAACGCGCCCAACACCTCCACATTCTGGAACGCGATACCGAACATCTGGTGCAACTGGTCGAATCCATGCTCGAACTCTCCCGACTCGATACCGGCACAACCGAACTCAACTGCCAGCCTATCGATCTCAACCGGGTTGTATCAGAAGCCTTGATCCGCTACGGACCATCGGCGGAAAACAAAGGCGTCACCCTCACCATTGAGCGCGACGAATCGCTGCCGTCGATTGATGCGGACCCGGTTCAACTCGCCCGCGCGCTCGGCATCCTGATCGACAACGCGATCCAGCACACGCCCGCCAACGGGCACATCCTGATTCGCCCCGTGCCCGAAGCCTGGAGCGGCGGATCGTTCCTCACGTTACAGGTCACTGATACCGGGACCGGCATCACGCTGGATGCGCAGCCGTATATTTTTGATCGCTTCTTTCGGGGCGCATACACGATTGAGGCGGGCATACAAGGGACCGGCTTAGGGCTGTCCATTGCCCAGGAGATCGTCACCCGGCACAACGGGCATATCACCGTTGAAAGCGAAGTGGATCGGGGCAGCACCTTTACAATCTGGCTGCCCTTAGAAGTAGCCGGCTAACACAAAAAACCCCTTGTTCGTAAGGGGTTCCCATTGTCTCAAATCAGGCCAGCATCAAGTGATATTGATCACATAGGTGCAGGCTTCGTATTCATCCTCAAGCTGGCACGTCGTGCGCGTCACCGGCACATTGATCAACCCTTCGATCAAACGGCGATCCATCTTGCACAATTCGGGATTCACAGACGACACTTGCTCGTAGGGGCAGTTCGATATGGTCAGGATGTGCCTGCCGTTGCCATTGACATGCCAGGCTGCCGAGTAGCCATTTTTGTTGAGATAGGCCACCGCATGATCCAGGCGAATGTGAATCGGCGCATCAGGAATCATGGCCTCGGCTGCCATCTGTTCCGCGACACCGGACAAAATATCGCCCACTTTATCAGACGGCAGTTGTTCCTTGATCTGGTCGATCAGGCCAGTTGCCAGGCCCTGATAGTTGTTCGGGAAATAATCCGCCGCGCGATCCGTGAGCGTATACACGTACTGCGGACGCCCCGGCGCACTGCGGCGGCGGACAGCCGGAGCCGCTACCAACCCATCACCTCGCAAAATTTCAAGATGATGCCGGACTGTGACCGCCGTAATTTTACCAATGCGATCGGTGAGAGAAGTCACTATTTCATCAATGGTGGCTTCTTTTTGCTCTTTGAGAATTTCAAGAATGTGCTTTCTGGTTTGTTGCATGATTGAGAACTCGCCTGCCATAAATACGATATTCACTATAAATTTTAAAAATCTTATCATGGCGATTTTGGGGTTGTCAAATGACATGCTACAGGAGAGTGACACGTCAAATTGCACTTTTCGGCATACATATCCTCATTAAGCGGAGTATCATGATCAGATTATGTAGCAATTGTTTGAAAGCTAGCGCAGTCTCGGCTACACTTAGGCATTAGTCTTTTTTTGCGAGCATTGTTGATTAAGGAGCTTCCGCATGACGTTACGCTCACAAGTTATGGCAGCTTTAGCTGTTTTATTTATTGGGATGATCGCGGTTCTGGCGCTGGTCGGTGATGCTGGGGTACAAAATACTGTTTTTTCAGCCAACCCCACCCACACCCCCCTGCCCACTGAAACCCCCGTCCCCACTGTCATTCCCGGCGCACCAGTGGACAACTGGCCTTCACCCGACAACTGGGCGGAAGTCAGCGCCGGGCAATATCAATATATGGCCGATTCCACTGTCGCCGCCAGCCTGACCTATCAAACCATGCCCCTTGAAAGTTTGCTACCCCAAATGGGCATTGAAATCGACCTGGAAGAAGCCAAGCTGCCGCTCATGGATGCGATGGCCCAGTACCGGGATGGGCTTCTCAACCAGATTGACAGACTGGACTTAGGGCTTGAGCAAGAAACGCTAACCGATGGCCCCTTCATTGATGTATTATCCGGCAACCAGGTCGTATCGCTGCGTTTGAACTTCCTGCCCGAACTGGATGATTATGGCAAGCTGCGGCAGGGTGTTGTCATCTTTTCCCTGGTTGATCGGCCCGATGACACTGTAAGTATTGCGTCGCTGCGCATTGAAAATGCCGCCAATATGTACGTTGAAGGTGATTATTGGGCCTGGCTCGATGCGAATATGGCCGAGTTAGCCGGACCAGATGAAGAAGCGGCGGCGGCTGACGAGACCGAGGCGGGTGCGGCTGACACCGAAGCGGACGCCGCCGAAACAGAGGCTGACGCGGAAGACGTAGAGGCCAACGACGAAGCCGATACCGA
>JAFGJA010000522.1 GCA_016929355.1 Anaerolineae bacterium
GCCGCCGCGCAGCGCCGGATGGCTCCCGAACAACGCGCTATGCGCCGCAGCAGTCGCCGCGCAGGAGAGCCACGCCGCGCCAGTGTGCTGATCTTGTTGTTCCCCGGTAATCGTGCAGCCAAGACCGAAGCTGGTTTGACCTTTGCGTTGATCCAGCGCACGACGAATCCGCATGACCGGCACAGTGGGCAGATCAGTTTGCCGGGGGGGGCGCAGGAACCGGGCGAAACAGTGATCGAAACGGCCCTACGCGAAACACGCGAAGAATTGGGAGTTATGAGTCCGGTGCAAATTTTGGGCACGTTAACCTGCTTATATATCCTGCACAGCGATTTTGAAGTGCGCCCGGTAGTGGGTTATGTACCTGAACACCCGCAATGGCAGCCGGACGCCGCCGAAGTGGTGGAAGTGATCGAGTGTCCGCTCGCCTGGTTGCTCGACGATGATCGAAAAGTAGTCGAACATTGGACGCTCGATGGGCAAACGCGGCGCGTGCCCTGGTACGATGTACAGGGACGCAAAGTGTGGGGGGCTACCGCCATGATGTTAAGCGAATTTGAACACCGCCTGAAATATGTCTTGGCTTCGAACGGTTAACCATAGTAAAGGTTCGGTTAGTAAACGACTTGCATTACCGTGCAGAGCATGGTACATTGCTCTCAAACTAACTTGATCAAAACCTTCTGTGCATTGAATCTGGTTGTGGATGCTAGGGGATGCTTAGATGTCTGAAAAGATTCTGGTAATCGATGACGAAGAAATGACCGTCCAATTAATCAGCATTTTGCTGGAACGGCGCGGTTATGAAGTAATCAAGGCGTATCGGGCCGAAGAAGGTCTACGAGAAGCGTACCGCACGCATCCTGACCTGATTTTGCTGGATATTATGATGCCCGAAATGGACGGGTGGGAAGTATGCCGCCGCCTGCGGGAACTTTCCGACGTGCCGATCATTTTCCTGACCGCCAAAGACGATGTCCGGGATGTGGTTAAGGGTTTGGAAATGGGCGCAGACGATTACATCGTGAAGCCATATGATAACGATGAATTGGCCGCGCGAGTCAAAGCTCACTTACGGCGTGCGCCGAAACCCTCGGTTTCCGAGGAATTAATTTTTGATGGCGGCGAATTCCGTATCAATTTCATCAGCCGCGAGGTTAAGGTGCGGAGCAATCCGGTGCATCTGACGCCGAAGGAATTCAATTTGTTGGGCGTTTTGGCGCGCAATGCGGGCCGGGTGATCACGCGCACGGATTTGGTCAAGGAGGCCTGGGGGCCGGAATACGGCGATGCCATTGACAGTCTGAAACTCTACATTCATTATCTGCGGCAGAAAGTCGAACAAGACCCCCAACACCCGAAATATATTCTGACCTCGCGCGGGGTGGGATACCGGTTCGCTAACGAGTAGCCTTTATCCGGTTTGTGACCGAAGCTGAATATCTGAGCTTAAACATTCTAACAGGGCACGTAGGTATTTGACTGCGTGTCCTGTTTGTTTAAAAGAAGATCAACACTGATCCCACGATCACCACGACCAATAGCAGCAAAATCAGCAGCGTGGCCCGGATCGTGGTGCGGCGGTTGCGTTTGGCGCGCTCTTTTTTGCGTTGGAGGACTTCGGGCTGCCTGGTCATGGTCAGCGCTTTGCTTTCCAATTTCTCGATCTGCTCTTTGGCAGTGGCATGATCGGGATTCAGTTCGAGCACGTTTTCGAAACACACTCGCCGATCCTCGTCGGTTTCGACCACACTCGCCAACCATAACCACACCTGCTCATGGTACGGATCGATTTCGATGGCTTGCCGCAATAAATCGTGCGCAAGTGCTTTTTGTCCCTGTTGGGCAGCGCTTTTGCCCGCTTGATAGAGGCGTAGGAATTCCTTTGGTGCTTTGAGTAATTCAGACTGACTCATGTTTCTGTTTTTTGTTTTCTCTCAATTGGTCCCTTACACTCCCCATTGTAACATAGCTTGGAGGCTTGCGCCGAGCCACAGGTGCTACGGAATCCGATCCGGCGAGAACACCAGATCAGGTTGTCGTAAGTAATTGGCGCGCGTGGCGGCGGTTTGTACGTAGACCTCTGACGGTAACGCGCCCCAAAAATCTGCCGGGTATGCGATCTGGTCTGCCATCCGCGTGGCATAGGTGCGCAGCCACGCCCAAAATTGATCATCGCCTATATCCGCGCGTAACAGATGCATCATGCGCGCGCCGCGCAGATAGATCGCGTTGATATAGCCGCGCGGCGAATAAAAGTCATAGATCGGCGTGTCCACATAGCCGGTAGGTTCGTAGACCATGACACGAAAATCCCACCACCAGTCAAGATAGTCAGGATAATAATGCTCGAAAAATAACACTTCGCTGTAGATCGCCAGCGCTTCATCCAGATAAGGGCATTGGCCCTGATCATTACCCACCAGGGCGTACCACCATTGATGGGCGATCTCGTGCGCCGTGATGATCGTGAGCCAATCGTTCGGCACACCCTGCCATGTGCGGAACCAATCTTCGCTAACAAAGACCAGGCCGCAAAATTCCATACCATCGGGAAAATCACCTTCAACCACAACCACACGATCATAGGGATAGGGGCCATATAAGTCGTGATACAGCGCCATTGCATCGGCTGCCGTAAACAGGGCATGGCGCGGCGTATCCAGCGTAGGAACATCAGGATCGGCAAAGTAAAATAATTCCACTACAACACCATCTTCAGTCGTGGTTTGCAGCGTTTGGAATTGATCAGAGAGCGAGATCGCCACTTCGCGCGCGTTGGTAATTTCAAAGCGCCAAATATAATCACCGGGTTGGCTCACGCCGCCGGGACCAGCCACCTGTAAATTTTCCGGCGCGTTTTTGACCATGAGTTCGACCACAAAATCCGCCGTGCGCAGCACAAAATGCTCGCCTAGCCAATGTGGGGCCGGGGTGATCCAGGCTCCATCGTGATCCTGCGCTGCGACCAACGGTAGCCACATCCCTAGATTAGTCTGCCGCGCGCTGTAACCCCAATAGCCAAGATGCCCCTCGTTGTAGCCATCCTGAATTTCGGGAATTTGCAAGGTGTAATCGAGGATCAGGGTGGTTTCGCAATTTGGTTTGAGCGCTGCGCGGAGGGGAATAGTTAAATGGGTGCTATCGAGCGTATAGCGGCTGATCAATTTTCCCTCGGGCGTCGTGATGCGCGTCAGCAAAAAAGACTCTTCATCCTGATTGGCTTCGATGTTGAACGCGAGGTTGGTGATCAGGGCGTTGGTATCATTGCGGAATGTGACGTATTGCTCTACCTCGATTTTATGCGCAAGCCAATCCAATTCGGCGCTGATGTCATAGCGCACGCCAGCCAGCGCCGGATCAGAGGCACAGGCTGCAACTACCGGACTCGGCGTAGTGATGGAGGTTTGCATAACAGGGGTTTGGGTGGTGGTCGCGGTTGGTGTTTGCGTGGTAGCGGCAAGGGTCACAACGGGGCGTAGCGTTGTGGTTATTGGCTCACTCGATTGTGTTTCGGGACTGCACGCCCCGATCAGATTGGCGAAGACTAACCCAATGGCGATCACGATACTCATGTGTTGTCTCTGACGGTGTGCGAAATAGTGCATAAAATCCTCTGGATCGATCATACGAGGGGAATCATACTGCGCGCCGGGTGAAATGCCAACGTTCGGTCAGCGCTCCTCTGACGCGGTGATTTGAGAGTACGCCGACCAAAACCGGCATTGACGCCCCCACCCCCCACCAGATATAATATGCGCCGATGGCTTGGGCCAGTTAACGAACTCGCCCACTTTTTTTCTATGCCAATTTTCCCCTCTGGGGTGTTCATGACATGAATAACTTCCAGCAGGCGGTAAAAAAGCGAAGATTGGAGTTTTGACTCATGTATGCAATTGTACGCACTGGCGGTAAACAATACCGTGCGGAACCCGGCCAAACGATTGATGTCGAGCGTTTGCCCTTCGCCGAAGGTGAATCCATTGAACTAGACGACGTGCTGCTCATTGTGCCGGACAGTGGTGATCCGGTTATTGGTCAGCCGACTGTTGATGGCGCAGTTGTCAAGGCAACGGTGGTTGAGCAAGGACGCGGCCCGAAAATTTTCGTCTGGAAGTATAAGCCGCGCGAGCGCTATCGCCGCCGCCGGGGACACCGCCAGTATTTCACACGGCTGCAAATCAACAACATTACCGGTGTATAGGAATTTGATTTGGAGCTATGATTTGGATGCTCCAAAATAGTTAAATCTATGTAAATGTAGCCAAATTGTGTACAGAGGGACATAGATTTGACACCCACCATAACCAAATGTATAGTGTAGCTAAGGCGTTATGCCTGCACTTTACTAATGGAATATTGGTGGTTGCCCATCAAAAGCGTGATGGGTGTAAAATATTCGGCGTACACTGAAGGCAACGATAACCAAGTTTCCTTCTTCCTCTGAATACTTCACGTCGCGGTAGTGGCTACGACGAGACGTTAAACGCCTGTGGACAGGACATAAGACCAAAACCTTCTTAGGTAGCGGCAGACCTGGATGAAGCAGGAACTAAAATCCCCGTATGTACACATGTACAAACATTTGTATATAAGAAAGGTAGCAGCGAGCAAATGGCCCACAAAAAAGGTGGCGGATCAACGCGGAATGGCCGCGACAGCAATAGCAAGCGGTTGGGCGTCAAACGCTTTGGCGGCGAACTCGTGATCCCCGGTAACATCATTGTTCGTCAGAAGGGCACTAAGTTCCACCCCGGCGAGAACGTCGGCATGGGACGTGATTACACGATCTTCTCGAAGATCGAAGGTTATGTGGTGTTTGAAACCTTCGGACGCGGACGCAAACGCATCAGCGTTTATGAAGAACTGCCCCAGGCAGAAACCGCCCAGGTCTAACGTCGGGCGTTTTTATCGTTCATATTGGCATTCCAGCCAGTAAATACCTGCTACGTATCCCCCATGCTGTGCATCCTGGGGTAACACGCAATGGGACTCGTGGTCGGAAAGGTTGCTAAAAAATTATGCGTGAAGACATTCACCCTAAGTGGTACGATGAAGCTGTCGTGATCTGCGCGTGCGGCAACACCTGGACCGTCGGCGCAACGGTTCCCGAAATCCGCACGGATGTGTGTTCGGCCTGTCATCCCTTCTTCACGGGCGAACAACGTATCGTGGACACCGAAGGTCAGGTGGACCGCTTCATGAAGCGTTTGCGGGTCCGTGATGAAATCCTCGCCGACGAGGAATCCCGCGAACAGGAACGCACGTCCCCCGATGTGCTGATCACCGAACTCGAACTCGAAAAGCGTTACATCAACGTGTTGGTGGATAACGGCATCGAGGTTGTTGGCGATCTGTTGGCCCGTTGGGAAGGCGGCGATCAGGCTATTCTGGATATTTCGGGCATTGGCCGTAAAGTGCTGGCCGATCTCAAGAAAATCCTGCGCGCGCGCGGGTATGATATTCCCGAATATCAGGAAGAAGCCTAACTCGCAAGACATCAGTCCAGGGATACCCAGGGCAGGTTTAGCGCACGTTTACTAGACCTGCCTTTTCGTTTGGATTTTATAGACTGGCTGGAGTCAGTTATAAGTTATAAGTTTTTAGTAAAAGCCCTGGGGACAGTAAAAGGGATGAAAGCTGAAAACCAACAACTTTTGTTTGTTCAAAAAAGATGCATGTGTGTTCCAGCCAGTTCATTA
>JAFGJA010000523.1 GCA_016929355.1 Anaerolineae bacterium
AGTTCGCCCTTATCATCCGATGTGCCGCGCCCGTAGATGACGCCCTCTTTGATGACCATTTCGAATGGCTCCGTGTCCCACAGTTCGATGGGGTCTTCGGGCTGCACGTCGTAGTGGTTGTAGATCATCAACGTGCGGGCGGCGTCTTGCGGGCCGAGTTCGGCGTAGACCACAGGTGATCCCGGTGTCTCGTAAATGGTCACATCTGCGCCTAATTCGCGGAAACGGGCGGCGACCATCGCGCACATTTCGGCGATGCCGCGTTTATCCGCCGCCACGCTGATCTGGCCGATAAATTGGCCGAATTCGTCTAAAAAGCGATCTTTGTTTTCGTCTACATACTGGTTAAATGTTGCGGTGTTGTATGACATCTAGAAAATGAAACTCCTTATCAGCCGAGCTTATACCCGATCATGCGCAAGAAATTCGTGCGCCATTCTATCCCACTTTCATCCTCAACGCCCTTACTCGCAAAGCCATCAATCACGCCCATGATGCCGCGTCCCTGCTCAGTTTCCGCGATGATCACTTCAGTGGGGTTGGCAGTGGCGCAGAAAATCCGCACAACTTCGGGCACTTGCTGCACCGCTTTCAGGACGTTGATTGGGTAAAAGCCTTCGCCCAAAAATAGGATAAAGCAGTGTCCCGCCGAAAGCGCTTCGGCATTTTTGATCGCCAGTGCTTTCAAATCGTCATCCGTGCCTGTATGCCGGATCAAACACAGGCCGGATGCTTCGCAGAACGCCAGCCCAAATTTAATACCGGGCACAGCATTGACCAATGCTTCGTGGATGTCTTCAACCGTTTTGATGAAATGACTCTGGCCGAGAATGAAATTAATCGGTTCTGGCTTTTCAATGCTGACTATACTCAATTCCATGATCATGTGTTCCTTTCATAATCGTGATCTGCCGATAGCATAGCGGATTCTGCGGAGGAGACAAGCCGGATCATTCGTAAGATTTTTGCACCAGTAAATCTTGATGTATTATAGGTATATTGTGACTGGGATTAGTGATGAACGTCACTTTTAGCATTTTCTTTTCAAAAAACTATGCTATATAATATGTTACAACGTATATGGATTTATCTTATCTAGAGATTTCGATTAAGTTATGTTGCGTCGTTATTGCCGTTGTGCATTCTTAATTACCGGCGTCCTCATGGTGCTGCTGGCAGTGGGCTTGGCATTGAGTATCGAACTTGATGTATCCCAGGTGTCAGCGCCCCAGGTTGAGCGCGCCTATGTTGCACAGGCGGTTAACCAACTCGAAAATGGGTGCTTGACCTGTCACGATCTGGTCAATACCGCCCCGCAAATCGAAGCGGTTGCTTTGGTTGGGTTGTTTGATTCCGACCAGCGTTATGAACGACTCGCCGTACAAACTCCCGAAATTTCTGGGGCAACCACTGTATCTCGCTCTTTGCCGACGCAGTTCAATACGCGCCTGCTGGATATGGGCCAGCGTATTCTGAATTTGCCTGATATGCAAAGTCAGCGTTTGGGCACGGTGGTTGACGATTATATCTATACGTATGACCTGTATACGGCATACGCGCAAACGGGGGCTGCTGGTGGCGAACCCGTGCGTGATCACCTGATCCGGCAGGCGCTCGGTCAGTTGGATGCTATTGAGCACCTGTTGAATATCCTGGAGCATCAAGCAGCACCCTATCACGTGGTGCGCCAGGATAATCAACTCACCATGCGGACCAGCCCGGCGGCGTTGTATACACTCACGACGTTGACCACTGCGCCCGGCGTGGCGGTGTTGGTCGAAAGCGTATCAGTCAGTGACAGTGGGCCAATGCAGTTCGCCCGTTTGGATGTCACCCAACTCGCCATGCCACAGGAAATCGTCTTTGCGACTCATCGTCGTGGCCCGCCCGCCAGTGTGGTTTTGGATTCTGTTTTGTAAACGAGATTGCTGCCTTTAACGGGCGCAGTCTCTTTTTATTTTTTTTCGTAAATGTTGCGTGATGTACCGTAGTACATTTGAGCCAACTTAGGAGGATATAGTATATGTCACGTAAAGTTCTTTTTGTTCTCGGCAGTGCAATGTTGTTGATTGCGTTGCTGTTGGCGGCTGGCGTGGTCAGTGGGCAAGAGCAAGAGCCGCAGCCCGATTGTGGCGTTGAGCCATGCCCGTCCTGGATTGTGGAAGCATGGTCCGGGTCTGGTCATGCTGACGCCGAAGCCGAAGCGTTCCGCCACTGGGATGAAGAAGATGTGGTGGAAGTGCCCACCTCGTGCGCGCAGTGCCATAGCGCCTATGGTTATCTCGATTTTGTCGGTGCCGATGGCAGCGAAGCGGGTGTGGTGGATATGCCAGCGCCGGTTGACTCGGTGATTAGCTGTGAAGTGTGCCATACCCCAAACGCGATGGGTCTGGAAAGCGTCACTTTCCCCTCTGGCGCGGTTGTAACCGATCTGGGCGAATCAACACGCTGCGCGGTGTGTCACCAGGGGCGTGCTTCTGGCGCGTCGGTGGATGCTGCGATTGAAGGGCTGCCGTTGGATGAAGTCGCTGAACTGCGATTCGTCAATATTCACTACTTCGCCGCCGCCGCCAGTCTGTATGGCTCCGAAGTGGGTGGTGGCTACCAGTACGCAGGCAAAGCCTACCAGCCGAGCTTCGAGCATGTTGAAGGCTATGACACCTGCGCCAGTTGCCATGATCCGCACGCACTCGAACTCAACATTGAAGAATGTTCGATGTGCCATACGGGTGTTGCCAGCGTGGAAGATGTTGAAGCGATCCGTATGCCCGGTTCGATGGTGGACTACGATGGCGATGGTGACGTAGCAGAAAGCATCAAAGCCGAACTCGAAGGGATGCAGGAAGCGCTGTATGCGGCTATTCAGGCGTATGCGGCTGATGTAGTCGGCACGCCGATAGTCTACGATGCGGTTAGCTATCCCTACTTCTTCGCGGACGACGATGGTAACGGCGAGGTCAACGGTGAAGAAGGTTCTTACGCAAGCTGGACGCCGCGTTTGCTCCAGGCTGCTTACAACTTCCAGACCTATGAGAAAGACCCCGGCGCTTTTGCTCACAACGCACGCTACTACGCGCAGTTGATGTACGACTCGGTTGAGTCGTTGAACGAAGTTACTGGCGGTATGGCGGTCCTGCAGCGCAACCCGCCCGGACACTTCGACGGAACCGCCGAAGCCTTCCGTCACTGGGACGAGGATGGCGAAGTTCCGGCATCCTGCACCAAGTGCCACAGTTCCGAAGGTCTCCCCTTCCAGGCGATGTACGGCACGCAGATTCCGCAGGAGCCTTCTACTTCACTGGCGTGCGCGTCCTGCCACAACTTTGAAGAAGGCTTCGCCCTCTATGTGACCGACGAAGTAACATTCCCCAGTGGTGCAGTCCTGAGCTTTGGTGAAGGCGTTGGCGCGAACCTCTGCATCAATTGCCACCAGGGACGTGAGTCTGGCGCGTCGGTTGATGCGCGGATCGAACGTGCAGGCGTGGGCGATGATGAAACCTCGGAAGACCTCAGTTTCGTCAATGTGCATTACTTCGCGGCAGGCGCGACCTTCTTTGGTTCCGAAGCTGGCGGGATTTACGAATATGAAGGCAAGGAATACGCTGGTAAATCAACCCATACACCGCCCTATGACACCTGCACGAGCTGCCACACCGCCCATACGCTGACGATTAAATCTGAAGAATGTACGATGTGCCATCCGGGTGTGGAAGATGTGGATGCGATCCGCATGACGGCGCAAGATTGGGATGGCGATGGCGCGGAAGAAGGCGTCGCGGGTGAGATCGAGACATTGAATGAAATGCTGCTCGAAGCCATCGTTGCCTACTCGACGGACGTGGTTGGTATGCCGATCAAGTATGATGCGGGCGCTTACCCCTACTGGTTCAATGCTGACGAGGAAGGCGCTCGTTACGTAAGCTGGACGCCCAATTTGCTGCGTGCGGCCTACAACTACCAGTATGCGGCGAAAGACCCCGGCGCGTTTGCCCATAATGGCCCATACGTTGCCCAGGCGCTCTACGACAGCATCGAAGCGGTTGGCGGTGATGTCTCAGGTTTGATCCGTCCATAACACATACATTGCTTTGTGCGGTGAATCCGTTCAGCCAAACGGATTCACCCAGCATGTGAGCCAAGTATACGACCCGCAGATTACATGATGTGCGGGTCGTGTCATAACCATAAAACACCCGCAGATCGCGCGATCTACAGGTGTTTGTTTATGTGTCAAATTAGCGCTTAGTTGGAGACAAAACCGCGCTTCTGGATCGCATTGGCGACACGCTCAACTGCCAGCACATAGGTGGCCGAACGCATATCGAGATTGCGTTCCTGGGCTGCGTGCCAGACTTCATCGAAACTCTTAACCATCTTCTTGTGCAATTTTTCGCGTACTTCTTCGACTTCCCAGAAGTAGAATTGCAGGTCCTGCACCCATTCAAAGTAGGAGACAATCACGCCGCCCGCGTTTGCCAGAATGTCCGGCACAACCATGATGCCGCGATCATTGAGGATCGCATCAGCGGCAAAGGTGGTGGGGCCGTTCGCGCCTTCCGAGATGATCCGCGCCTGGATTTGATCGGCATTCTTTTCGGTGATCTGATTCTCAATCGCGGCGGGTACGAGAACATCGCAATCCAGCGTGAGCAGTTCGGCGTTAGTAATGTGATCCACTTCGCCATTCACACCGTAGGTGTTCAAGAAGCGGTTATATTTGATGTGTTCGTTAATCGCGGCGAGATCGAGGCCATGGGGGTTGTAGATTGCGTCGGTTATATCGCTGACCGCGACGATGGTGCAGCCGTATTCTTCTGACAGAATATTGGCAGCGTAAGACCCCACATTGCCGAAGCCCTGGACCACGACGCGCGCATCTTCCGGCGGCAAGCCTTGCTTGCGCATCATTTCAACGGCGGCAATGGCTACGCCGCGCCCGGTGGCCTCGGTCCGACCTTCGCTACCGCCGAGGATAATCGGCTTGCCGGTGGTAATTTCCGGGCTGTAGTACCCCTGGTGGGACGAGATTTCATCCATAAACCAGGCCATTGTTTGTTCATTGGTGTTCATATCCGGCGCGGGAATGTCGCGCTTGCCGCCCAGGATCGGGGCGATCATCTTGGCAAAGCGCCGGGTGAGGCGTTCGAGTTCGTGCTGCGATAGTTGGGATGGTTCGCAGGAGATACCGCCCTTGGCCCCACCGAAGGGAATATTTACCGCCGCGCATTTGAGCGTCATCAGCATAGCAAGCGCGCGCACTTCTTCAATATCCACATCGGGATGATAACGGATACCACCCTTGCTTGGCCCTCTGGCCGCTGAATGTTGCACGCGATAGCCTTCGAATGTTTTAATCCGACCATCGTCGCCCACAATCGGGATATTTACTTTTAATTCAACTTCCGGCTGTCGCATGATCGCGGCAATGCCTTCGTTCAGTTCGAGCCGCGCAAACGCGCTATCGAACAGCGCCAGCGTGGTCGCCAGCATGGGATTGGTTGTTTCTGGCTTGGTTTGTGTTGCCACTGCCATCAAATTTTTTCCTATCTACCTATTCAGAGAATTTATTTAGTGAATCTGCACGATATTTTGCGTGTGATTGACGTGCAAATTATACAAGCATCGTAGCACTATTACTCACCAGAAATCAACCCTCAACCTGTCACCACTTAGGCATGATTTTGTGCTATACACAGCGATTGCGGTATACTATAGGTCCTGAGAGATTCGACCATCTCTCTTTTTTTGTTCCCCAATGGTATACAACGAGGTCGTATGATCGAAGCAATCATTTTTGATATGGATGGTCTGTTGGTGGATTCCGAACCGTTATGGCAGCGCGCGCGGATCGAGGCTTTTGGTGCGGAACGCTTGCAATGGACCACCGCCGATCAAGAACAGGTGATGGGTACGAGCGCCGAAGCCTGGGCGAATTATCTGGCGCAAAAACTGGATCATGAATTTACACCCGACGTGATCATTGATCGCGTGGTGAGTCAGATGGAAGTCTATTATGACGAATCGATTCCGTTCCTGCCCGGCGCGCAGGCCATCATCAAATTACTGAGCCAACACTATCCGTTGGGGCTGGCTTCAGGATCGCCGTACCGTCTGGTGAATGCCGTGCTGGATAATGCCGGGCTGCGCGATTACTTTGGCGAAGTGCTATCGGCGGACGAGATGACAGAAGGAAAACCCGCCCCTGATATTTACCTGGAAATCACGCGGCGGATGCAGGTTGCAGTGGAAAAGGTCGCTATTTTCGAGGATTCCGGGAATGGGATTCTG
>JAFGJA010000524.1 GCA_016929355.1 Anaerolineae bacterium
AATTTAGGACGCACGGGTGTGCCGGTTAGCATGTTGTGCCTCGGCTGTATGAACTTTGGCGGGCCAACGCCGGAAGCAGAATCATTTGACATGATTGATCGCGCGCTGGATGCGGGCATCAACTTTCTGGATACCGCGAACGTGTACAGTCGCGGCGTGAGCGAAATGATTGTCGGTAAAGCGCTGCAACGCAATGGTAAACGCGATCAAATCGTGCTGGCAACCAAAGTGCATGGCCGGATGGATGATGATAACCTGCTGGCGTATGGCAACAATCGCCGCCACATCATCGAACAATGCGAAGCGTCGCTCAAGCGTTTGCAGACCGATCATATCGACCTCTACCAGATTCACCGCCCGCAATCGGATATGCCGATTGACGAGACTTTACGGGCGTTGGACGATCTCGTTACATCAGGCAAAGTGCGCTATATCGGAACCAGCACTTTTGCCGCGTGGCAGGTGATGGAATCGCTTTGGATTGCGAAAGAACTCAACCTCAACCGCTTTGTTACGGAACAGCCGCCTTATCACCTGCTGGATCGCTCGATTGAGCGCGAGTTGATCCCGTTTGCGCAGACGCACGGGTTAGCAGTGCTGCCCTGGTCGCCTTTAGCGCGCGGCTTCCTCACCGGGCGCTACCAACGCGGCGAGGATATACCCGCCGATTCGCGGTTGGCGCGTGATAATAAAATGCCGAATCCGGCTTTCCAGAAACGCACCCAACAACATTTTAGCGATATGGCCTATAACGTCTTGGATGCGATTGTGGCGCTGGCCGAGGAAAAGAACGTTTCGATTGCCCAGGTTGCGCTGGCCTGGGTTGCACGGCAGCCCGGCGTGACCAGCCCGATCATTGGCCCGCGCACCATGTCCCATCTGGAAGACAACCTCGGCGCGCTAGATGTGACCTTCAGCGAAGACGATTACGCGCAGATCGATGCTGTTGCGCCGCCCGAACAGGCGATTGTGCCGTATTATCACGGGCGGCTGATCGATTTCAAATCATCGCAGTTCCGGTGGTTGTAGATATTTTTACTCATTGAGGAGGTATTGGTATGAATATAGATGTACTGAAATCAGATTTATTTACCCCCTGGCCCGATCCAGAAACAGGTGTTACGAGTTATATCCTCAGCAAAAAAGTAGCTCCGGTGCAGGAAGCCTTCTATTTTGTGAATGATAGTACGAATCGAGATGGCCGGTATCTGTGGTTCTATTGCGCGTTTCCGCCATCGGGTACGGCGGGGCAAGGCCGGACATTGGGCCTCGTTGATTTTGAAACGGGCGAGGTCCGGCATTTTCCCGAAACACAGTTTAACCACGCTTCCCCCTACGTCGATCCCGATACGGGGTGGATTTATTGGGGAATGGGGGCTTCACTGTGGCGGCGCAGTCCTGACTCTGGCGATGAAGCCGAACTGGTCAATTCGCTGCCGGAAGACCTGATTGGACACCGGTACATTGAACGGTTTGCCACCCACCTGACCCCCTCAGCCGATGGTAAAGAGTTTTTCGTTGATGCGGGCTTTGGTTTACAGTGGGTGCATGGTTCGATGCCTATCGACGGGGGGGATTATCAGGTCTGGTATCGCTTTGACCGGAACTTCAATCATGCTCAGTTTAGCCCGACTGATCCCGATCTGGTGTTGTTTTCGCAAGAAAATCACCCCGATCAGATAACCGGCTTGCGGTTTCGCATCACGGATCGAATGTGGCTGATCCGGCGCGGTGAAGCGCCGCGTCCTGTCTTCGACACCCCGACAGTCGTTACCCATGAGTGGTGGGATTTGGATGGGGAGCATGTGTGGTGTATCTCGCGCGAAGGCACTTGGCGCGTCAATATTAAGACACAAGAGATTGAAAATCTGGCCTGGCCGCAGGGGGCTTGGCATTCGCACAATCACGCGAGCAATAAGTACATCATTGGCGACACCAATGAGCAGTTTTACCGGGGCTGCCCCTCAACGGTTCAATTCCTGAATCGTGAGACGGGCCGCTCTGTCCGGGTGATTGATAACCCCGAAATGCCCAATCATGTGGGCCGGAGCTATCACATTGATCCTCATCCGCGTTTTGTGGCGGGGGGTGAATTCGTGGTATTTACGACAACGGTGCGCGGCGTGGTCGATCTGGCAGTTGTGCCGGTCAGCGATTTGATCGCGCGCACGTCTTGAGCGGGGTAGGTTAGGCGTTTTTCTCAGGGGCGAACGCGAACCTGCGGTTCATCATGTGTTCGCCCTGGGCCGACCAGCGTGTGGGTCCCTACATCAAGCATATTTGTATTGTTTTCTCCATAAATAAACAGGCAGCCCTCGCCCATATTTTCCCGTGACGAGGGCTGTTTTTGGCGTTATTCGTATTGCAACGCGCGGATAATATCCAGTTTGGCGGCGTTGCGCGCCGGGAGGATGCTGGAAAACAGCCCCAGCAAAATAGCGATGACGATGGCCGACAGGATACCCAATATCGGGAAAATATAGGGCAGTTGCCAGCCGATCAGGTTAAAGGCATGGACGAAACCGTAACTGATGGCAACGCCAACCAGCACACCCACCGCCGCGCCGAATAGTCCTAGTAGCAGCGCTTCCGCGATCACCATGCGCTGCACCTGTTTGCGACTGCCACCAACGGCGCGCACAATGCCGATTTCGCGGGTACGCTCCAGCGTATTGATCGTCAGTGTGTTGAGCAGCCCTAACGCAGCCGGGATCAGGATCAGGAACGCAATGGTATAGTAAATGCTCGTGGTCATGCCGACAGTTTCGATCATGTTTTCCCGGTAGTCGCTGGTCAGTTCCACCGTGAACTGTGGGTAATCCTGCACGATGGTTTCGATCTCAGTTTCGGTGGCTGATATATCGGTTCCTGGCTTGAGATTGATCATCAACATGATCGCCTCAGTTTTGTGAAAGTCAGTCAGCAGATTGTCATGCGAAATGAACAGCGCATTGAGTTTCATGTTTAAAACATCATTGCCGACCCCGACCAGACGGTATGATTGTTCGCCTTCAATGGTGGGCAGCGTGAATTCATCCCCGATTTCCAGACCCAGCGTTGAGGCCATGAACGAATTCATGATCATGGTGCGTCCTTGCGCCAGATCGGTGTAAACGATGTCTGGATCGCCTTTCACAAAGACAAACGGGGCCACTGCGGGGTAGGTCGCGGGATCGATCCCGAACACGTCCAGCGTGGTATCTTCTTTGAGGCTGGATGCATGGCGAAGTTCAGAAACCAACTCAACATCCGGCAGATCACGCAAGCGATTCCCCAACGTTTCATCGGCCCCCACCACACTGTTATAGGTGGCAATCGCGGGTGGCATCAGCATGATGTCGCTGGCGAAGTTGCTATTGACCAGATCATCGGTGAACTGCGTTAGGCCAGATACCAACGCTGCGATCATAATAAACGTTGCCAGGCCGATCATTAGGGTGCTGGATGTGATCGCCGCGCGTCCCGGCTGGCGGACCAGATTACCGCGTGCCAGATCACCTTCACGGGCAAACCATAGCGTTAACAGGGGATTGAACAACCGGGCAATCGGTACGACCAACCCCGGCCCGGCGATGACCGCCCCCAACAGGAACAGGATCGCACCAAGCGGGGCGCTTTGGTCGCTGGTGAGCAGCATGATCACTGCCACGACGATTACGCCTGCGCCGATGATCAGACTCCACCGATTCGCCCGGTGTAACTCGCTGGCAGTGATGGGGCGCAGCGCTTCTAGCGGCGATGTCCGTCCGGCGCGGCGTGCCGGCCAATAACCCGCTACCAACGTAGACAAAATTCCCATCCCAATGGCGATGGCAAAGGCAGATGGCTGGAAGGTAATTTCCATCTTACTCATTGCCATGAACTGACCGAGCAGTTCGTTGAAGAAATCAATCGCGGTGACTGTGAGCAGATAGCCCAGCACCAAACCCAGCAGAGTTCCGATGAAGCCTTGCAGCACACTTTCGATCAGAATCAACTGCGTAATCTGGCGGCGGGTCGCTCCAATCGCGCGCAGCATCGCCAGATCGTGCCGCCGTTCGATGATCACGGTGCGAAACGTATTGAAGATCAGGAAACCACCCATGAACAGCGCGATCAGGCCGAACAGGTTAAGGCCCATGTAGGCAACTTCGGCAAACGCCAGTTCGCTCTCAGTATTGGTGTTATAGAAGTACTGATCGCCCAGTGTGTCCTTGATCTGTACGCTTAATTGCTCCGCGTTTGTGCCATCGTTAAAAAACACTTCCAGCAGATTAACCCGGTTTGGCTGGTTGAGCATGGCTTGTGCATCCGCCAGGGTGATGATGGTGCGATCTACCAGTGGATCAGCGGCCAGCACACCGACAACCGTAAATGATTGCAGCCCACTCGCGGTGGGCACGGTGATTGTATCACCTACCTGACCAATTGCCGCCGAGACAACTACTTCACC
>JAFGJA010000525.1 GCA_016929355.1 Anaerolineae bacterium
CATCTACAGACAGGAATGGACGGAATACTTCCGGCTTGGCGAAACTCTGTGGTCGAACAATGGACTCTATCTATTCGTAGCCAATGAGAACAAAGTGGAAATTCACGATATGCAGTCACTCCCGGAAATTATCGCCACCCACCAGGGGAACGTCACAGCGATGGCGATCAACCCACTTGATACGATCCTCGCCACTGGCACCGCAGATGGCGAAGTACATCTTACCGTGATACCAACTGCGGAGCACTGGATCGAACTTGAGGCGTGTGAGGAAGAATGCACCATCACCGCGCTTGAATTCGACCCAACCGGCGCGCGCCTCATGATCCACACGGAGGAAGAACAAACACAACATATTCTAATCTATGCCCTGCCGGAAACCCTCTACCGCTAAGGGCCACGTTTGCTCGATCCCTTCTGACACGGGGCGCAGTCCATGCGTCCCATTTTGATTCGGGCACATCAGACTCGCATTAGATCGCGCGGGTTCCGCTAGGCGAAAATACCCCATTTGCGCTAACCTTAAAGGTAAGGAGCCTACGTGACAGGAGAAAAGTCGGTTTTCTCTTGCTTTTAACCTTGTTTTTCTCTGTGTCGCTGCTTGCAGCGCCTCTGTAGTCTCTGTGGTGAAATTGATCTTCGAAGGAGTCTGAATCAATGGCAAATGACTATGATGTCCTGGTACTGGGTGCAGGACCGGGCGGCTATGTGGCCGCGATTCGCAGCGCGCAGTTGGGCATGAAAACGGCCATTATCGAAAAACAATGGTGGGGCGGCGTCTGTTTGAATGTCGGTTGTATCCCCTCGAAAGCGCTGCTGCGCAATGCAGAACTGGCGCATATCGTCCAACACCGCATGAAGGATTTCGGCTTTAACGGCGGGCAAGGCGTCGCAGTGGATTTCAGCGTGGCGCACAAACGCAGCCGCCAGGTATCAAACCGCCTGGTGAAAGGTGTCGGCTTCTTGATGAAGAAGAACCAGATCGATACCTATGACGGCTGGGGCACGATTCAGGATAAAAATACGGTCAGCGTCGAACTCAACGACGGGACGACTCAAACGCTCACCACCCAAAACCTGATCATTGCGACGGGCGCAACCGTCAATTTGCTGCCGGGCGTGCAGCAGTCCGAGAACGTGATCACGTACCTCGAAGCGATCCTGTCCGACACGCTGCCCAAGAGCATCGTGATCGTGGGCGCGGGGCCGATTGGCATGGAATTCGCCTACGTGATGCACAATTACAACGTTGATGTGACCATCGTGGAATATCTGCCGCATCTGCTGCCGCTCGAAGACCCGGAAGTCAGCCAGGAGATCGAGAAGCAGTATAAGAAACTCGGCGTCAAATTCCTGACCGGGACGCGCATGGACTCCGTTGAGGATACCGGGAGCGGCGTCAAGGTCACGGTCAGCAAAGATGGCGAAACGCAGGTGCTCGAAGCGGAAAAAGCGCTGATGGCAACCGGCTTTAAGCCGCGTTTAGAAGGCTATGGCCTGGAAAATATCGCCGGACTGCAATTGACGGATCGCGGCGCGATTGAGATCGATGAGCGCATGGCGACGAACATCCCCGGCGTATGGGCGATTGGTGACGTGACCGCGCAATTGATGCTGGCGCATGTCGGCAGTGCGATGGGCATTGTCGTGGCGGAAGCCATTGCCGGGCAAGACCCCGCCCCGCTCACCTATTCGATGATGCCGCGCTGCACCTACTGCCAGCCGCAGGTCGCCAGCTTCGGTTACACCGAGGAACAGGCCAAAGAAGCGGGCCATGAAATCAAGGTAGAGCGCTTTAATTTCCAGGCGAACGGCAAGGCGCAGGGTCTGGGCGAGGGACTCGGCTTCGTCAAGATTATCAGCGATGCGCAATACGGCGAAATTCTCGGCGCGCACCTCATCGGCCCGGATGTGACCGAACTGCTGCCCGAACTCACGCTCGCCCAAAAATGGGAACTGACCTCGTATGAGATCGCGCACAACGTCCACGCGCATCCCACGCTTTCCGAAGCGTTGATGGAAGTCGCGCACGGGTTGGAAGGGCACATGATCCACGCCTAAAAAACCGCACCCCCTAACATGAGGCATCCCAACTTTTTTGGTGAAATGCCCTGTAAATTACGCGATACATGGCTCACCCTCTCCATTAAGAATGGAGAGGGGGCCGGGGGGTGAGGCCGATCATCCTGACTTTTCCCTAAAAATCTGGGATGACTCATGAATCCAGATTCATGCTATAACACAGCCCCAGACCGACCTTACAGAAAAGAAACACTCCCCTATGTTCCTCGCCACCGCGCCGCCTATGGTGCTATAACTAGCGCACATTTGTATTTACCTGCACCAACCGAAGGAGCCTGCCTCATGCAACGTCTGTCTTCTTTTTCGCTGGCCGCGCTGTTGATCGCGATCCTCAGCCTGAGTTTCGCGCTGCCCGCCGCGCCCGTTACCTCGACAACTATCGCTTATGCCCAGGGCTATACACCCACCATTGAATGGGACGAATGCCCGTTCGCCCTGCCGGAAAAGGAACTCAATACCGGCACGATTGAATGCGGCTGGATGATCGTGCCGCAGCAGCGCAGCGATCCCAACGGGCCACAGGTTGAACTCGCGTTTGCGATTCTGGCAGCGACGGGTGCGAATCCCGCCCCTGATCCGATCATCTATCTCGAAGGTGGCCCCGGCGGGAGTGGGTTATCCGGCATTGATGCGTGGTATGATTCTCCCCTGCGGCAAGACCGGGATATTATCGTGCTCGACCAGCGCGGCACGGGTTATTCGTATCCGTTCCTCGGCTGTTACGAAATGGACGAAATCGATGTTGCCGATGATGCCAGCGACGCCGAGTATCAGGCTGCTGAACTGGATGCGCTGCAAGAATGTGCAGACCGGCTTGAAGCGGAAGATGCTGTCGATCTCACCGCGTATACCAGCGCGCACAACGCCGCCGATGTCGCCGATCTGCGTGTCGCGTTGGGTTATGACGAGTGGAATATGCTCGGCATTTCCTACGGCACGCGCCTCGCGCTGACCATCATGCGCGATTATCCGCAGGGTATCCGCAGCGTGATTCTCGATTCCACCTACCCGCCCGTCGTGGATGCGTTTGAGGAGCAGGCGTTTAATACCCAGCGCGTGTTTGAGATCGTCTTCAATGATTGCGCCGCCGATGCCGCGTGCAACAGCACCTATCCCAATCTGGAACAGCGCTTTTACGCGCTCGTGGATCGCCTCAACGCTTCCCCCGTCTATATCGCGGATTGGGAAGAAGACTTAACCGGGAATGGCTTGGTGGATACGGTCTTCGATTGGCTCTACAATACCCGCCTCATCCCCTATATCCCGCTCGTGATCAACGATATTGAACAGGGGCGCTATGATATGCTGGTCACGTTGGATGATGGCGTGCTGCCGGGTGAAGTGATCCCCGCCGATAGTGTCTATGATTTTGTCGATGAAGTGTACTGGTTACTCGAAGAAGCGAGCGACGACGTGTATGATGACTTTTTTGATGAAGCGTATTACCTGATCGTTGACGATGGCGATTGGGATGGCTTTGTTGAGTTGCTATATGGCAGCTTTTACGAAGAAGATGCCGACTATCTGCTCGATCTGCTCGATGCAATGAGCGACTACGATCTGTATCGCCTGTCGTATGAGTTGTTCTATGAAGACCTCTCAGACGCCGATGGGATGTATAACGCGGTAGAGTGTAACGAGGAACTGCCGTTCAACAGCTACGATGAAGGGGTAGCCTATTCCGCCAATGTGCCGGTACAGTTACGCGAAACCAACATGCTCGAATTTGAGGATATGATCGCCACCTGTGCCTTGTGGAAATCCGGCACGGCTGATCCGGTTGAAGATTTGGCCGTGACCAGCGCTATTCCGACCTTCATCGGAGCCGGGCAGTACGATCCGATCACGCCGCCGGAGTGGGGCGTCATCGCCAGTCAAACCCTGCCCAACAGCTACTACTTTGAGTATCCGGCAGTGGGGCATGGAGTGATCGATGGCGGCTTCTGCCCGGAAAGCATGATGCGCGCGTTCCTGAATAATCCCACCGTCGCGCCGGATGCAAGCTGCATCAATAGCATGGGCGCGCCCGCGTTTGCCGTGCGGTAACGCCCCGCGCACTCTATCTATACTATCTATCGTCTTGCTCAATGCGGAGGGGCCATCATGCGTGGTCCCTTCGCGGTTATACAATAATACAGTCAACCTTCTCAGTGGTTACAGATATGTTTTTTGAAAATTCCTGTTCGCTGTTTACCTCACCCCTAAATCCCCTCTCCATGCGATGGCGAGGGGACTTGATTGCGCACCGGACTCCCCCTCTCCGCCGAGTGGAGAGGGGGTTGGGGGGTGAGGTTTGGCAGATATTCGAAAGATTTTCCTGAAACCGATTTAACACCAGAACAGATTGTTGTTGCTTTATTGAAAAAGAGTTACTGTTAACTAAATTTAATCTTTCTAGCGGGTCTAAAAAACACCTATGCCGCGCAGCACACTCGACCCAAAATTAGCTCATCGTTCGCTCACTGTCCAACCAGCTCGTTTTACCAGTGGCTTTCGCGCCCTGTACAATCGCAATTACCGCCTGTTCTGGACCGCCCAATTAGTCTCACTGAGCGGCTCGTGGATGCAAACCACCGCGCAGGCATGGTTAGTCCTTAAGCTCACCGGATCGCCCTTATCGCTGGGCACGGTGATGACGCTGCAATTTCTCCCGATCACGCTGCTCACCCTCTACGGCGGCGTGCTGGCGGATCGTCTGCCCAAGCGCGCGGCGTTAGTGTTTACCCAGGGCGCAGCCATGATCCAGGCGTTTATTTTTGGCGGGCTGGTCGCGGCCGACGTGATCCAACTCTGGCATATTTACATTCTGGCCGCGATTCAGGGCTTGATCAACGCCATCGACAATCCGACACGGCAGGCGTTTGTGGTCGAATTAGTCGGGCGCGAAGATGTGCTGAACGCCGTCGCCCTGAACTCAACCGCTTTCAACACGGCGCGCATTATTGGGCCATCGCTGGCCGGGGTGATTATCGACCAGATTGATATTGCCCCCACCCTGATTCTGAATGCCGTGAGTTTTATCCCGGTCCTGATCGCGCTGCTGCGCATGGACGCCAGCCAGTTCCATCGCATTACGGCAGCCCCGCACGGCACAGCTATGCAGCGCTTGAAAGAAGGTCTTTCCTATGCGTGGCATACCCCGGCGATCCTTTCGATTTTGCTGGTCGTGCTGTTCATCGGTACGTTTGGTTATAACTTCAGTCTGGTGCTGCCCCTGTTAGCCGAATTTGTGCTGCATACCAGCGCGGCAGGCTTTGGCTCGTTAGGCTCCTTCCTCGGCGTGGGATCGCTGATCGGGGCCATCACGATGGCCTATTCGGGGCAAGCGGCGATGCGGCGGCTCTTAACCGGGGCTGGCGCGTTCAGCATCCTCCTGGGTACGCTGGCGCTGTCGCGGGTCTTCATGCTGTCAGGCGGGCTGCTGATTCTGTTGGGGTTTGCCGGGATCACGTTTGCGACATCCTCCAACACGCTGCTGCAACTCACCGCGCCGGATGCCCTGCGGGGCCGGATCATGAGCGTCTACATTTTGATGTTTGTCGGCAGCACCCCGCTCGGCAGTTTGGTGATCGGTGCGCTGTCGGATCATATCGGAGTGCAAGCCACACTGCTGATCTGCTCCGTCCTGTGCCTGATTGGAGTCGGGATTGCGACTCTCTATTGGCGCAAACCACATCCGGCGACTGACTCCAACCGCCAATAAGCCGTTCCCCGGCTGACACGCGCC
>JAFGJA010000063.1 GCA_016929355.1 Anaerolineae bacterium
CCGTGATCTCATCCGGTGTTTGCGCCATTGCCGGATAATAGGCTATCGCACATCCTGCGCTGAAGATCACTACAGCCAGGATCGCCACTCTACCTAGCCGCCATTTCATCAAAAAACCTCCGTTTGGATACCCCTGGATTTATCTATGGGGAGGAAAACGGCTGTTGTTGAGGCGGGGACTTTAGTCCACCGCCGAGAGAAAAGAATATGCATAACCGTCTATCCTCTGGATCAGGGTGCAATAGGTATAACGAATGCCTTGAACCGTGCCGGCTGTTGTCGTGATATTGAAACTGCCAGAGGCACGAACAGCAATCCGTCCGACGTAGGTTCCAGCTTTTTTGTCGGAGGTGACTACCGCTTTGACCCTATCGCCGGTCTGGAAACCGTGAACATGTTTGAAACACTTGGGTTTCGTGCGCGGAAAACCAAACCGGTCCATGCGGCACATCTGCCGCGAACCGCGCCCTGCGGCCTGAATCAGCAGGGGAACATGACCCGGTGCGATGTAAACGTGTTCGCCCGATGCGCCGACACAGGCGGCATCGATCCAATGCGCTTTGGGATAGTCTTGTCGCGTGCGATTGTACTTCGTGCGTCCGCCCGTACCGACTTCAACCCGCAGCCCGGTCAGAGCGTACCAGCGCCACAAGGCCCACCGGGTTGCATTGACCGCCGCCGCGTCTTTGAGCGGGCGTTTGGCCTGGGCATGAATATGCGGAAAACCAAATTCTTCGGCAGTCAGATCGCCTTTTTCCTGGTTACAGGGATGACAGGCAACGGTCAGATTAGAGACACGATTCGAGCCGCCGCATGACTTGGGAATGATGTGTTCCTTTTCCAGTGGCACATTTTCCGCACCGCAATACACGCACTTATGCCCCCATTTTTCGAGCAGGTATTCCCATACTTCGTACCCGAACAGCGTGCCGCGTTGGTATTCAATCCCGTCGATTTCAGGGTTTTGCAGCGCTTGTGTATCAAACCTCGCCAGTTCCAGGCTGATGCTATCCACCGGCGCGAAGCGATACAGGCGCGTGATCCAGGTGGCGATGTTGTCTACGCGACTTTGCAGACTCGGTGGCAGCCAACCCTCCGGTCTGCGGCGGTTGGCGAACCGCGCTTGCCGGTAGCGTGTTTTCCGGCTGCGGCGTGAGCGTCTGATCTGGCGGCGTTTCAACAACTTATCTCGAATCATCTGTCCTCGGTGGTGCAATTCTGCTGCCCAGATGCAGCGCAAGCCACGCTTGAACTGCGCCACTACCGCGATCCCGCTCGTCCGGCTGCCGGGATCGACTTTGACTTGGATCGGCTGGTTGTTGGCTTTAACCGCGTACTTCAAAATGATTGTGAACGGAAACCGGCGATACACTGCCGCTTTCCCCTTGTCCAACAACTCTTTCGCGCGTGCGGGATGGCACGGCATCAACGGCTGGTAATTCGTGTCGAGTACGAAGACTCCTTGCATGGAAGGTTTCCCTTTCCGTTTCCCGTTGCCGGGATGATGGTCCCCTCGCCCATGTTAGGGAGCGGTTTCCTGCAAACAGCACTGGTTTCAACCCCGTATGCCTGTTTAACCGTTTGCCGCAGGGTTCGGGACTGGGGAAGCATCCCGAAGTGCCTATCTATTCGCTCCTAACGTAGCCCGATGGTCCGTAGACCCTGGCTGAGGCTGGTCAGCGTCGGGCTTGCTCGCACAAGCCCCCGGATTTATCCGTGGGGTCGCTGACGCGTATTTCCCCTCACTCAATAGGACCGGGACAATCGTCTGAGTCTAGCAGGCGGGCGACAATCGCGCAACCTGAAAACGGTAAGGATGAGGCACAAAGCCTCTGGTGGAACTATAATCTATGGGCAGAATGGTACAGTGGCTCAAAAACGATGCTCCCAATCTCGCCGTTACAAAATTCCCGTATTTGGACGAAGTAATTTGTTCCCAATAGAAAGGGTTCGAACATGGGCGTTATGATGCAGGCATTTTATTGGGATTGTCCGCGTGAAGAAGATAAGGCGTTCCAGTGGTGGAATCTGGTTTGTGACCGCATCCCTGCTTTAGCGCGAGTCGGGTTCAACACATTGTGGCTACCTCCGGCGAGCAAGGCGGCCAACCTCGGCGGCTGGTCAATGGGCTATGATCCTTATGATTATTACGATCTGGGCGAGTTCGATCAAAAAGGATCGATCCCAACCTGGTTTGGCACAAAAGACGACCTGCTTACATTAATCCACACTGCGCACGACCATCACATGACGGTGTTGGCGGACCTTGTGATCAATCATAGTAGCGGGGCCGATGCCCCCGAAGTGAATCCCATCACGGGGCAAACACGGTGGACCCTGTTCCAACCCATGAGTGGCAAATTTCTGCGTAACTGGGAGAGTTTTCATCCCAATCCGTATGAACGCTGGGACGAAAATACATTTGGTGACATGCCCGATCTCTCCCATCGTAACCCCCTGGTATTTTACGAGATCATCAAATACACACGCTGGTTGATCGAGGAGGTCGGATTCGACGGGTTCCGCTTCGATTTCGTCAAGGGCTACGGAGCCAGTACGGTTACGGCCATCCAGGAATATCGCTATCTGCGCAATGGTTATCCCTATCAACCTTATGGCGTGGCCGAACATTGGGGCAGCGCCCGCAGTATCGAAGGTTGGGTCGATGTGACCAATTTCTCCAACCAGAATCCGGTAGATGCGTTCGATTTTCCCCTGCGGGAAATGCTCAAGGCACTCTGCGATCAATTTGGTTTTAGCCTGCGTAACCTGCTCACCTGGGACACGGTAGTTCGGGCGCAGCCACAGACATCAGTTACGTTTGTCGAAAATCACGATCTGCGTGATGAAGGCCGGGCTATCGTCAATGACAAACTGCTGGCCTATAGTTATATCCTGACGCACGAAGGCTATCCATGCATCTTCTGGAAAGATTACTTCACTTATGCGCTGGGGATGGAAGATACACCACACGGAATCGCGGCCCTGATTCAAGCCCACGAGAAATATGCAGGGGGCGAAACCCAGGTTTTATGGTGCGATGACGATTTATACATCATGCAGCGCACAGGTTACGCTGACCAACCTGGCCTGATCTATGTTCTCAATAATTATGGCGGCGGGTGGAAAGGAACATGGGTCAATACCCAATGGCACAATGTTGAATTCCGGCCCGTTGCCTGGTGGAGCAAAGCGGACCTTAACCCGCCGTTAGTCCAGACCACGCAAGCGGATGGTCGGGCGCAGTTTTGGTCCCCACCACGCGGCTATGTGGTGTATGCGCCGCATTTTTAGGCGGATCAATGTACGAACCGGGCGCGATCTCCTATACCTACTGGTCGATCCGCGATGGTCAGGCCGAAGCTGTAGCTGGCGGCGTGATCGATGAAACGCTGCTGAGTCTGTATGTCAATGGGCAGGAACTCGCCACGATGATGTGTAGTCCGGTAGATTGTGAAGCGCTGGCATTGGGTTTTCTGTTCAATGAGGGGGTGATCGTGTCGTTGGCTGATGTAAGCTTGATCCGGGCTAATGTGCCGCGCACCACCATTGATGTGTTCCTGACTCATGCCAATTTTGCGCCGCCGCGCCGCCTCACCCTCACGTCGGGCTGCGGGGGTGGTATCTCGTTTCAAAATCTGGCCCACGATTATCCCCCGGTGGAATCCGATCTGGTTATTACTCCACAAATTGTGCTGGACCGGATGCACGATCTCAATCACTGCGCCGGGCTTTACCGTGAAGTGCGGGGCGTCCATGCTGCGATTCTGAGTGATGCTGATGGTCCGCTGCTTTGCGCGGAAGATATAGGCCGCCACAACACGATTGACAAATTAGCAGGGAAAGCGCTGCTAGACGGTATAGAAACGCGCGATCTGATGCTGGTATCGAGTGGGCGCATCAGCTCGGAGATGCTCAGTAAAGCGCGCCAGATGGGGATACCGATTGTGGCGAGTCGCACCGCGCCAACCAGCATTTCGGTGCAGTTGGCTCAGTCCTGGAATATTTGTGTGGTAGGCTATGTGCGCCAGAACGGGATGCGCGTCTATACACATCCGCAGCGCGTGGGGTTGCCGGAAATAACGGATAGATAGGGAAATCAACATCCGGCAGGGGAATACCTACCGGATGTTTTGCTAACGGGCTTGTTGAAACGCCATTTGCAATTCCAGCCATGATGCATACCGGTTTCTGTTTTGGGTCCCGTTTCTTCATGAAAAATTAATTGACAAAGCTGCCTGCACTATGCCATAATCTAACCATACCCATCGAACGCTGGTTCGGTTGGTGCTCCTTCAATGTGCCATCCCAAAACGAAGGAGGTGGTGTGTATGAACGATAGTAGTACCAAACGCGACGCTATGACACCACCCCTTCGGGTTATGAACTAAGGTGTCATAGCGTCCCAAGACCCTCAGACCCCCAAATATGTTTTGGGGGTCTGACTTTTGATTGGGATTGGCGTGCAACTCATCACTAAAGTGTTCTCTCCCTTGTATGAAATAGCCAAGTTAACAAAAAACGTTTTGACCGTTTCACCCCATTCGGGGTAAAATGCGCCGCGTTGTCTAGTCGATGTTCCCATCAGGGACTCTGCATCGGCAAAATGGCTTTTCAACGCTGCTTACTAACGCAAACTAGTTAGCCATTTTGACCCTTGTGCCTTTTTAGGAGGGGTACTTTTTATGTTTGAAATGGATATTGAATCTTTTGAACAAGTCATGATTTTTATCGTGCTTGGGATTGCCTTTGTCGCGCTGGGTTATGCGTGGTGGTTGCGTAACTACATTATGGCGGCGGACAAGGGTACAGCAGAAATGCAGCGTCACTGGGGACATATCCGTGACGGTGCAAACGCCTATTTGCGGACTCAGCTCAAGACCGTCGTCGTCATGATTGTCTTGCTGACTGTCGCAATGTTTTTGAGCGTGTTTGTTGTCGCGCCCACCCCCGAAGCCAATGAATTTTTCGATGGCGACGAAGACAAAGCCCGCATCGTTATTGCGATTGCGCGTGCGGCGGCCTTCGTGATGGGGTCATCGTTCTCGGCGATGGTTGGGTTCTTCGGCATGAACATGGCTGTGCAAGGTAATGTGCGCGTGGCGGCGGCGGCTGATCGCGGTGGCTACCAGGAAGC
>JAFGJA010000526.1 GCA_016929355.1 Anaerolineae bacterium
CCATACACGGAAGGCGGCATATAAATGCCAGCATCACGGATGCGCGCTTCAAACGTGGGCCGGATGCCCGTCGGCCGGATACGCCCAATCACCTTACCGCCCTCAATGCCCGTTTGTTCGAAGGTAAAGAGCAAATTGAGTTGGTAACGGGTGGGACCGCTGTCCACCACCTCGGCAATTTGGGTCACTTTACGCGAACCGTCGCGGAGTTGATCGATCACCACGATCATATCAATCGCCTGGGCGATCACGCTGCGCGCCTGGGCGAGCGGCAGATAGGGATAAGCGCGCAGCAGCGCGATCTCACACCGGACAAGCGCCTGTTCCATCGTAGTAGCTGAAAGTGCCGCCATGCTGGACACCCGCAGCGCCCCCATGATAAAAGCCGCCGCCGCCGTATGATCGGTGAGATCAAAGATCAGTCTGTCCGTGCGCTGGTGCGCGGCAAACGATGCCAGCGCATCATCAATCGTGGGCGTCGCCAACGGAACCACATGCTCTTGCCGCAGTTGCAGTTCAAGGTTGCGCTCCAACGTGATAATACGCTCATCATTTGGGATAAACATGGAAAGCATATTGAGCAGCGCCGTTTTCCCGGCTCCCTGTCGGCCACAAACCAGGATGTTCAGTTTAGCAATCACCGTCGCGCGCGCAAATTCGGCGATCTCCGGCGTGAGCGTGCCAAACCGGATCAAATCTTCAACGTTCAACGGCTGCCGGGGCACTTTACGGATCGTGACCAGTGGCCCATTCAGACAAAAGGGCCGCAGCACAACGCTAACCGATGAACCATCCGGCAGCAGTCCAGCGCACACCGGATTGGCGTCGTTCAAAGTGATGCCAAGCGGGGCAAACATGCGGTCCATCACACGCAAAACGTGCTCGTCATCGTCAAAGGTGACATTCGAGCGAATCAAATTATTCCGCCGCTTGACATAGACGTTCTTCGGCCCATTAACCATGATCAGTGAGATGGAATTATCGGCCAGCAACGGTTCAAGCGGACCAAAACCCAGAATTTCGGCCACAATCGCTTCAAACAACCGTTGGCGATCAGCGCGGCCCAGGACAACACTCTCTTCGGCCAAAATCGTGGTGAAAAGTTCTTCAATCGTGGTGCGAACTTCGGGCGCGTGGGGGTCTAAACCGGTATCCAACTCGGCCAAAAGTTTATTCTGGACGCGGATTTTCAGGTCAGGATACCACTCATACTCACGCGCTCGCTCCGCCGCAGACGGCCCGCGCACGCGGCGATCCGCGCTCTCCTTTGCTGAGTCACCGCGTTCAAGACGGCGCAGAAGTGACATAATGGCCCCCTAACTTAACGCACCCCAAAGACGGACGGAGGTAAGTGAATGCCGCTATTTTCGATCCGGTCAATGAAACCGGGGCGGCGCGTCGGCAGCCGGTTCGCGCCGGTAAGCGGATCGTGCCGGAACATATAATTCGGAATATTATGGTTTTGTTCTAACACAAAACTCGTTTCAGCGACGATCACCTGGAAACGCGCCGCAGCATCGCTGACATGAATGAGCAGCATCGGATCAGCAAACACCCACTGGCGCACCTGGGCTTCGCTCAATGCGGGAAAAAGCTCACGAGTCCAGGCTAACAGCCGTTGCAGCGCATCATACGGCCCGGCGGCGGGCAGCGTCATGATAAAGCGGTCAGTAAATGTCCCGGCGAGCCAATCGTCAATATATTCCGGCTCAAAGGGATGAATGATTACCCGATCCGCACAGAGATCGTGAACGATGCGGGCGAACCAATCGGGATGGGTCTGCACATACTGCTGCGCCGCCGCATCGCCATACGCCGAGGCCAGGATGACAACATGCTCCTGCCGGAGTTGGAGTTGAGCGGGACCACTTTCATACGTGATCAGGCGTTCATCATTCGGTATAAAACCACTGATCAGGTTCGCTATATCACGCGCCAACCGCAGATCAGGACTGGTAACAAGCGTTGGGATTTGCGCGATCACACATGCGCGGAGAAATTCGGCGGCTTCCCCCGTCAGACTGCCCAACCGGATATACTCTTCGACGGTACGGGGCGTATAAGACACTTTGGTGATCACCAGCGTGAAGGGGGCCAGCGTTGCGGGCGGCATAAGAAAATGAACCGCATGACCGTGCGGTGTTCCCCGGTTGTGCGCCGGTTTGCGCCACAACAAGTCGCGCAAGAAAATGCCCCAATCAAGCGGCGTTTCAGGCGCTACCAGCCGGTGCAACAGGGTAAGCAAGTGGTGTTCGTCGCGGAACCCTTCCAGATACGGCAGAGCGCGGGCATTCCCTGCATCATCCCAATCATGCAGATCGCGCCGCCCTTGCATTAACAGCGTACCTTCGGCTTTACCCGCCAGATAGGGTTCGAGAAAACCCAGGCCCATAATTTCCGTCATAACGGCGTCAAAGAGTTCTTGGCGCGCGTTACGACTGAGCAGAATCCCTTCATCGGCCAGCACCATCACAAAGAATTCCTCAACCGCACCGCGCAATGCCGCGCTGTGGAGATCACGCACATCAGCAGCGAGTTCATACCTGATCCGATCCACCACTCGTTTCGTCAGCGCTGGCTGGCTGTTCGGATCGATCTGCTCTACCACATAAGGCGTTTGATCGATGAGTGGAACACGGGGCTGCGGCAGATCGGCAGTGCGCGGCGGGCGCGGCGCGGCGGTTTGCTCACGGCTGGCGGGCATAAAATACGGACTCTGGCGCAGCAAATCGGGGACCAATTCAGCGCGCGCCGGTTCGAGCAAATTATCCGGCAAGGAGACGCGATACCCCTGGTCCACCAACTGCCCGGCATCATCACGCGCAAAAATCGCCGGATACATGGGAGCTTCCGGTCCGCGCTGTAAAAATCGGATGGCGCGAATCACGCCCTGCCCTGCCGCACTGGGTTGTGACCCGGCCTGCAATTCGATCCAGATACTCCCCAGGATCGGCGTGTGGTGCAAGCGCGGGGCCGCTTCACTATCCAGGGCCGCCGCATCGGGGGTAGCGCGCTGCATATACGTTTGGGGCGAAAATTCATGGAACGCCGGGAGATAGCCCAACCAGGGATGTGTCGTGCGCGTGCGGAGATCATCGGGGGCGACATCAGCCAGCGAACTGAACACTAACCGGACAAAAGGCACAGTCTGCGTATAGGCCAGGATCGCGCGGGCATCGGCAAACGCGGGGCGTGTCACATGCAGCACACGATGCCAATGCAGTTCAAGTTCGCCCTGCCCGTCAATCACCACCAGGGATAACGGTTCACCGTGAGCAGGCTGCTGCAAAGCTAAAGCCGTCATCAAGCGCAGCGCTGCCGGATAGGGGCTACCCGTAACCAGGATATTGAGATTGAGATGCAGCACGGTATCCAAAAAATGAGCCGCCGCCAGACTCAGCACACCCGCATCAACCAGCGCAGCTAAGGAGTCCACGTCGCGCCGCCGCCGTGCTAACATGCGCCACGACAGCCATTCCAACGGATTAAACCAACAATCCCAGGTGATCGTATCCGGCGGCTGATCCGGCTTTGGATCGGATACAGGGACGGTCAGCGTATACGTATGGTTGATCACCGGGGGTAAGGGCGCGGCCAATGCCTGCGTCACCACATCCACTGAGGCGCGATCCAGCAGGGCATCAAGGCGCACCGACGCGGCGGGCAACCCGTTCATTTCCGGCACGAGGTATACACCGGCGGCATCCAATCCGAGAGTCGCGGCAGGCCAACCGTGCGCGGTGAGCAGCGCCGTGACAATGTGCGCCGCCGTATCGGTATACTCGATGCCCACACTCAGCCCCGTCACAACAGCTATTCGCCCCCTGGCCGCAGTTTCGGATAGGCTTGCAGGCGTTCGAGCAGTTCTGACAGGGCTTTTTCAGCATCCTGATGATAATCCAGGTAATGAATCGCCTGTAACATCAAGGGGATGGGACAGGGGCGGTAAACCAGGGGCAGCACCAGTTTGCCCGCTTTGATCGCATAGTGGATTTCATTCCGCACATTGATCGACCCGATGCTCTCCGTTGTCAAAATCGGCAGCAAGACGGTAGCGTCACGGATAGCATCTTCGATATACAAATCCCAGGGCACACCGCTCGGAATATCGATCTGATCAATCCAGACACGAATCTGATTTTGCTTGAGATATTCGGCTAATTCGAGGGCAAATTCCCCGTCATGGCGGGTATAGGAAATGAAAACGAAACTCTCCGGCGTTTCTTTGGCCTCGTCATCGTTAACCTGCGCCGCCGCACATGATGATCTCGATTGGCGCGCGGCATGATGCGGATTGGCGTGGGGAACCGGATCGGGTTGATCCTGAATCCAGCGCGCGAACGCCCGCGAAAACACTTCATAACGACGACTCCGCTCGATGATCAGGCCGCGCCGG
>JAFGJA010000064.1 GCA_016929355.1 Anaerolineae bacterium
GCCCTTAGTGCTGCTGCCTTCCGGCCCTGACACGGTTCGGACGCCCTGCCGCGCAGGACCCAGTCCGAGCAACTTGCCAACAATCCACCGTTTTTGCATACCTACAAACCATCTAGTTGCTAGCATCTTAGCCGATCCCTGCATCCTTGTCAACCGATAGCCACCGGTTTTGATCGGAATCTAATGCTATTACACGGTAAATTGTAATGATAATCGTGCTTGACGCTCTATTTTGAACGGGTTATAGTCAACTTCCCAGGCCTAAAGGACTTTGGGGTTGTAACTCGCGCGAAGCGGCTACAATAGGCTGCGTGACAGGGCAGCCTTAGAAATGTTAATCGCAGCGTTCCGATCCGCGTTGTCTTCATGACCACACTCGGTACACCGAAACACGGACTGGCTTCTCCGACTCGCACTATCAATATGCCCACAGACCGCACATGTCTGGCTGGTGTACCTGGGATCGACCATCACTACCGGTATGCCAGCGATCTGGGCTTTGTAGGTGATAAAGGTTTGGAGTTGGTGAAACGACCAGTTCGTATGCCGTGCTCGTTGAGATTTCCGCAGCCGTTTCTCGGTGCGGTTTCGGATACCGGTCAATTGCTCCAGTCCGATGCCACGCTGAGTGTCTTTCGCTTTCTCAACCAGACGCTTGCTGATAACATGGTTTGTATCACGCTGGAAGCGCGCTTGCTTGCCAGCGACTTTTTTCAGGCGACGTTTGGCGCTTTTCGTGCCGCGTTGTTGCAGCCGGGATCGATGGGCCTGCCGCCGTTCGCGGATCGCATCAATCTCAGCATTGTATTCTTGCCCATCTGAATCAACGGCGACCTTGACAATCCCAAGATCAACCCCTAGAAATTCCTCGACGGGTTGCTGTTCGGCTTCAGGTATGTCACAGACAATTTGCAGGTAGAATATGCCTTGGCGTGTCACCAGTTTCGCTGACTGGGTTGCATAGTCCAGCCGTTCGGCTTGATGGTCGCCGTATTGGAACGCAAAACACAGCCGCTGCCCTTTGGCGACGGATAGGGAAATGGTCCCATCTTGCTTGAACCGCCAGAGGTCCCTGTCCAGTTCGATGCTGGCATTCTCTCGATACCAGAGAGGGGCCACCACGCGGCGTTTCTGCATTTCAGTTTTGTAGTTCGCTGCCACTGTCGCCAGGGAGCGGATCAAGTGATTGGATGCCAACATAAGATAGGCCGGTTTGAGATCATGATACAACAGGTTTTGCAGGCCAAACTTGTTGTAGCAGGCTTGATCAAATGCAAACACTGAAATTGTATTGCGCAGATGATTGACGCACCGTAGCAGAGCGAACAAAGCCTCGCGTTCGATAGGGTTTGTGATCAATTTGACTTCCGCGATGACTTCCATTTGTCATCCCCTTCGAAATCATCTATTTTACTAGTGATCGCTGTTTATCTGCGTGATTTATGGTATCATGGTTTTGTCTCGTAAGTATAAGGCAAGTTCCCCAATGCCTTTAGGTTTTGGTCCTATTGCGTTTTGTCTGTTGGCGAACCAACAGAGTATTTTTGTTTCTTTTTGAGGTTAAGGAGTTTCAAAATGACCCGTTCGAAGTTATTTGCATTGATGCTCGTTGTAATCATGGTCATGGTTGCGGCAGCGGGCACTACGTCAGCACAAGACGAACCATTGAAAATCGTGCTAGTGGTGAATGGTGTGTTAGGCGATAAGTCGTTCTTCGATTCGGCCCAGAGTGGTATGGAGCGCCTGATCGATGAAGGCTACAACGTCGAAGTCAACACGATTGAGTTGGGCACTGACGAAGCTAACCGGGAACCCGGTTTGGCCGACGCGATGGCGAACCTGGAATACGATGTGTTGATTACCGGCACATGGCAGATGGGCGAATTCTTGGGGGCGCGTGTCCACCAATATCCCGATAAGTATTTCCTCATGTACGATGCTCCGGTTCCCTATGCTGATCCGGCATTTTGTGTCGAAGGTTGCCCGAATGTCTATTCGGTGACCTACCTGCAAAACGAAGGCTCGTTCCTGGTGGGTGTTTATGCGGCGGCGGTGACGACCAGCGGCATCGAAGGCACGAACGAAGATGTGATCATTGGCGCGTTGGGCGGTCAAGATATCCCCGTGATCAATGACTTTGTGGTTGGCTACGAACAAGGCGCGTGCCTTGTGAATCCTGACGTGCAGCGCATTGTGCAATATGCGGGCGGCTGGAATGATCCCGCGACGGGTAAAGAAATTGCCCTGGCAATGTACGAACAAAAAGCGGACATCGTGTTCCAGATTGCCGGTGGGACGGGTGAAGGCGTCTTTGAAGCGGCGCTTGAACAGGATCGCTATGCCATTGGCGTCGACTCCGACCAGGCTGCGCTGTACGTAGACGATAAACCGGAACTGGCGAACCGTATTCTGACCAGCATGATGAAGAACGTCGGCTTCTCACTCTACCGCGCGGTTGATCTGCACCTGAAGGGTGAACTTGTTTACGGCGCGGAAGAACAACTCGGTATTGCCGAGGGTGGCGTGGGCCTGGCCTACAACGACATCTACTTCGACAACACCCCCGAATACATCCTCGATCTGATCGATGCGGTGGAAATGGCCGTTGATGAGGGCGACATCTCGATCATCTCGGCGTTTGGTGACGATGCCTACGCGGTTGGGACGGCCTGTGCCGATATGCCCGAAGCCGCATTTGATGCGTCGATGTACCTGGAGTAAGTGTGTAGTTGGATTGCTCTTTCTTGGGGTGAGCGTATGCTCGCCCCAATTTTTTAGGTAGACCATACCCCATCCCCCACAACCCCTTCCCTTAGGGAAGGGGAGCAAAGGCGAATTTTCACTGAACGCGGGGGATCAAAGGGGGGCGATTTATCCGTTCAGGATAATTAAACTTAGGGGGTAACTATATGGCCCTTATTGAAGCAACACATATCGTCAAGATATACCCCAATGGCGTGCTGGCGAACGATCAGGTGTATCTCTCCGTCGAAAAGGGGGAAATTCACGCCCTGGTCGGTGAGAATGGCGCGGGTAAAAGCACGCTGATGAAAATACTTTACGGTCTCGAACACCCCACTTCCGGCGAAATTCGCCTCCGTGACCAGTTGGTTGAGATTCATAACCCGCAGGTAGCGATTGATATGGGCATCGGCATGGTGCATCAGAATTTCATGCTGGTGGACTCATTCACCATTGCCGAAAATATTGCGTTAGGCCGCGAATCGACATTGGCCGCAGGGTTGACGCTGGATCGCCAGAAAGCGATACGCGATACGCAAGAACTTTCGAAGCAGTACGGGTTGTTTGTCGAACCGAATGCGCGTGTTGAGGCAGTCCCGGTGGGGATGCGGCAGCGTGTCGAGATTCTCAAGGCGCTCTATCGCGGCGCGGAAATCCTGATTCTCGATGAACCTACCGCCGTGCTCACCCCGCGCGAAACGCAAGACCTGTTTACCGCCGTGCGGAATTTGGTGGACGAGGGCAAAACGGTCATTTTTATTACGCACAAACTGCGCGAAGTGATGGAAATCTCGGATCGCGTAACCGTCATGCGTGACGCGCGCACTGTTGGTACGGTCAATACCGCCGCAACCAACGAGCGCGAACTGGCGCGGATGATGGTCGGGCGCGAGGTGTTCATGCAGGTCGATAAACCGCCGGTAGAGCGCGGTACGCCGGTGCTGGATGTGCGCGGGTTGACTTACGTCAACGAAGTCGGGCGCACGCTGCTGCGCGATGCGTCGTTCACCTGTTATGAAGCGGAAATTCTCGGTATTGCGGGCGTGGAAGGCAACGGCCAGACGGAACTGGTCGAAGTGCTGACCGGGTTACGCACGGCCAGCGCGGGCGAAGCCTATGTCGATGGCACGTCCGTCCTCGGACACGGCCCCCGCAAAATCCGCGAGGCGCACGTCGCCCACATCCCCGAAGATCGCCTGACGAACGGCGTCGCGCTCACGGCCTCGATTGGCGATAACCTGATCGTAGACCGCTATTACCACCCCCCCGTCACGCAAATGGGCATCCTTGATCTGAACACGATCCGCGCCAACAGCGCCGATATGATCGAGCAGTTTAACATCCTCGCACCAAGCGGCGATCTGCCGGTCGCCTCACTTTCCGGTGGCAACATGCAAAAAGTGGTGGTCGCGCGCGAACTTTCCTCCGATCCCCGGCTGCTGATCGCGGCGCAGCCCACGCGCGGCGTGGATATTGGCGCGATTGAGTACATTCACCAGCAGTTAGTCGATCAGCGCACTAACGGCCTGGCGATCCTGCTGATCTCAGCAGATTTGCAGGAAGTTATGAAACTCTCGGACCGGATCATGGTGATGTACGAAGGCGAGATTGTGGCGGTTTTGCCCAATACGCCCGATCTGACCGAGGATAAATTGGGGTTGTATATGCTCGGTGCGGAACGGCAACCCACCGCAGAAATGGAGCAGAACCGATGAATCTGCATTTCTCTGCTTCCCAATGGCGACTCCTGATCGCGGGCGTGGCGCTGGCTGCCCTGGTGATCGGGCTGATCGTCTACCAATCATTTGAACTGGCCGAGGCGGACAACATGTGGGACGCCATTACCGGCGCTCCCGACTGGCAAAATATCCTCTTTGTCGATGCCCTGATCGGGGTCAGTGTGGTGTTATTCATCCTCGAATTACGCGGCGATTCGATGCGTATTTTGCTGACGGTAGGCATGGCGCTGCTATTCGGCTTTTTCATGACCGCGTTTTTTAACCTGGATGCTGCCGATAAATTTGTCCGGGGCAATTTTGAAGTGCGTATTTTGTCCGATGACGATTCGCCCGTTGACTTGAGCTACGAACAGGACATCAGCGGCGCATTTAATAACCCTGACGATCCGATCACCGAAGGGCGCTATAGTTTCCTCGGTGCTGAGGGCGACAAGGTGACGATCCTCGCTTACGCCATCGAGCCTGAGTCGGGATTGGATATGCAGGTGGCGCTGCTGGATGAAAGCGGCGCAGTCGTCGCGGAAGCGACGGAAGCGGATCGCCGCGTTCAGAAGCAATATGGCGATTACGTGCAGAGCGAAACTGATGCGGCTATGCGCGATGTGGTCTTGCCCGCCGATGGGTTGTATACCATTCTCGCCCAACCGGAAGGCGATACCGAATTACAAGCTGAGTTTGGCGTGGCGCTGCTCTCAGATCACGACTCCGCCGCCGGGCTGATCTATAACGGGCAGGCTGTCGAAGACATCTTCAACCGCGAAGGTGATACGGATCCGCTCAAGCAAGTGGATTACACCTTCATCGGCGGCGAGGGCGATACGGTGACGCTGCTGGCCTATGCTAAGCGCGCCAATGTACCGGTAGACCTGGAAGTGATCCTCTACGACGAGGCCGGCAACAAACTGGCGGAAAATTTCGATGCCAACGACGAGCAGGTTGAGGCGTATGAAGAACTCAAATCCACCAGGGATTCGATCATTGAGTCGTTTGTACTACCCGCCACCGCGAGTTATCGCATTCATGTGCAGCCCCAACCGCTTGATTTGAGCACCAAACTGGATGAAACGCTCGATGAAACGGTTCACGCCTACGATGCCTTTTTGCTTGGCCCATTGAGCAAGCTCAATCGCTGGATGGATTGGCAGCGTGACGCAATCACGTTGATCATGTTGGGTCTGGCGATTGCGATTGTGTTCCGCGCGGAGCAGTTCAGTCTGGGTGCGGAAGGGCAGTTGTATCTGGGTGCGCTGGTCGCGGGTGTGATCGGGCTGTCGTTTGGTGATGTGCCGCGTGCGCTGCTGGTCCCGATTGCGCTGTTTTCGGCGGCGACGGTGGGCTTTTTATGGGGCTTACTGCCCGGCGCGCTCAAAGCCTATCTGGATGCGAATGAACTCGTTTCCACTTTGATGTTGAATACCATCGCCGTCAAATTCTACGAAATGGTGATTACGGACCAACTCACGCCGCCGGATGCGGGTTTCTCGGCGTCGGACTGGATTCCTGAGAACGGCCTGTTAGCGCCGGTGATCACGGTGGAGCAAAACTCGATCACGATTGCGATCTATATCCTGATCGCGCTGATTTTGTTCTCCTGGCTGTTGATCCAGCGCACGCCGTTGGGGTATGAAATCCGCATGATCGGCGCAAATATCAAGTTCGCGGATTACGGCGGGGTCAACACCAAGCGCACGATCATGCTGGCGATGGCGATTAGCGGCGCGGTAGCTGGTTTGGCGGGCGCGCATCTGGCGCTGGGCGTCCACCGTAAGCTGCTGCTAACGATCTCTATTGGGCTGGCGTTTGAGGGCGTTGTGGTCGCGCTGCTGGCGCGGAACAATCCCCTGGTTGTACCGTTTACCGGCCTGCTGTATGCGTATCTCCGGGCGGGCGCGCAGATCATGGAGCGCGAAGCCAATATCAGCGCGGAAGTCGTGCGGATTATCCAGGCCGTGGTGATCTTGCTGATCACGGCGGAGGCGCTGGTGACGTTCTTCCAGCAGCGACAGGTAAGGAGGCGCGGATCAGGCGGCGAATCGGGCGACAAACAAGACCGTTCACTAACTCCGGCGGAAGGAGGCGTACATGGATAGCCTGTTTCAAAACGTACTCGATGGCATTTTCAGCGCGGCGTTTCTGGCGGCGATCCTGCGCGTAACCACGCCGATCTTGCTGCCCTCACTTGGCGCGTTGATCTCAGATCGGGCCGGTGTCATCAATATCGGATTGGAAGGTACGATGCTGATCGCGGCCTTTGCCGGCGTGATTTTCAGCGCGTATGGGCGTGATTGGTGGGGCGATAGCGTCTGGCTGCCCTGGTTCGGTTTGGCGATGGCGTTGCTGCTGGGGGTGCTGACCGGGCTGCTGCTCGGTTTCTTCCATCTGCGCCTGAAAGCCGACTTAATTCTCTCCGGCATTGCGATCAATTTTCTGGGATCAGCCGGGACGATTGCGATCATGTACGAGATCACGGGCAGTCGCGGCAACACGGGCGGTATCCTGAATAACCCGGTGATGCCGTTTATCCAACTGCCGGAATTCATGAAAGATGTGCCGGTGCTGTCGTTTTTCTTCAAGATTTTTGATAACCAAAGCGTGATGACGTGGATCGCGTTCGGTTCGGTGATTGCCGTATGGTATCTGATGTACCGCACGCCGGTCGGGATGCATCTGCGCGCGGTGGGTGAAAATCCTGAAGCGGCGGCCTCGGTGGGGATTCGCGTTCAGCGCACGCGCTATTTAGCGTTGGCCTTGAGCGGATTTTTAGCAGCGTTGGGCGGCGTACACATGAGTATGGGCTACCTGACGTTCTTCGAGCGTGATATGACTTCCGGGCGCGGCTTTATCGCCCTGGCGACGCCGTATCTCGGTGGGGGGCATCCCATCGGGACGGGTTTTGCCTCGCTGATCTTCGGTTTCTTCGATGCGATCTCAACCCGTATCGGTTCGCTGGCGATCCCGTCGCAACTGCCGCAAATGCTGCCGTTTATTGCAACGGTCATGGCGCTGGTGATCTATGCGCTGCAAAGCCGCCTAACCGTGCGGGTGCGGACCTTGCGTTCGGCAGAAGGTGAAGACTTCGATGCATCCTTCTGGGGCGCGATCCAGCGTTTGAGCGTGCTGCACATGTTTTTGGCGATGCTGGCGGTTTCCGGCCTTATCGTGACGGTGAGCATGTTCTCCGCGCCGGATGGCTTCCAAGACCTGGGCACGGATTGGGAAAATCAAGACGTGTTTATGTATGCGATTGGGATCGGGCTGGCGTCTTTGGTCCTGATCGGGAGCAATCTCCCGTTTATGTTGAACGTGGAACGCATCGGGCGGCAGGTCTGGTTCAGCGCGGCGGCGGCGGGGGTGTCGCTGTGGTTGTAACTGGGCGCGCTGGTGATGCTGTTCCTCAAGACGTTTGAGAATACGCGCGATGCCTCGGTGTGGCTTGGTTTTACGGCGGGCTTGATCCTGGCTGGCGCGTTGTGGTTAGCGATGGGCGGACGCTATCTGCTGCAAAATAGCCGGAAGACGGTCCCGGCGTAAGTAGGGGCGAGGCGACGTCTCGCCCTGGGCGGGTTAACAAACCCGCTCCTGCGA
>JAFGJA010000065.1 GCA_016929355.1 Anaerolineae bacterium
CCGCGCCACCCGCCGCCGCCGTGTATTCGAGCGCATCACCGGGGCGACCCTGCGCGGTATCCATGCCAATCGCCAGCACATACTGGCCCATGCCACTCCCAACAAAGCCGATCCCGGCTTGCATGGCTTCCGTGCCCGCTTTGCAGGCGAACTCCCAATCGGCGGCCTGCACGTTGGGCGCGGCCCCGATGCTCTCCGCGACAACGGTGGAAGATGGTTTCACGGCGTAAGGGTGGCTTTCGCTGCCAACCCATACCGCGCGAATCTGGCGCGGATCGATCTGCGCACGGGCGAGCGCGTTCTGTGACGCTTCAATCGCCATCGTGATCACATCTTCATCGAGTCCGGCCACGGCTTTTTCCTTGATCGGCGTGCCGCCGAGTCCGCCGGTCCAGACGCGGGAGACTTCGGCAGCCGGCAGGCGATAACGCGGCACATACGCGCCATAGCCGACGATGCCCACATCCCGATCCGTTTTGAGTACACTCTGCCCAATAGTAAGCGGATTTTGTGGCATAGAGGTTCTTATCCTTCACTGAATTGATAGTTATGGATGCGCGACTGACACCTCCTCTAAATTCGACCTGATTTCCCCTCTCCACGTTTGGAGAGGGGGTTGGGGGTGAGGTCCACGCCAGAATAGGATTCAATTGGGCTGATCATACCAGGGGATGGCTCTCAAAAGCTATCAGAAGCTATCGAGATTGGGGGATCACGAAGGGGTTTATAAAGTTTATCCTGTACTATCCATTCATGGCTGCGCTATAGCCCGGTTTTAATCAGATTGTCGCGGAAGGCATCCCTAAACTACGTGCGGCGTCATCCTAATGGAGAAAACAATTCAAGTGCGCACAATGTAGGGGCCGACCGGTGTATCGGCCCAGGGTGAACACACTGGTTCATCTCTACAAAGGGAGCGCTCACCATATTCAGCAGGTGAGCACCTCCACAAACATCACGCTACGATCCTACGCCTTCACCAGCTCATACTGAATTTCAGTCAACCACTCATCCTCCGGCACATCGTCCGGGTTGTTGAGATAGACCTCGCGGCAGGGATCAACGATCCGGTAGCCGTTCGCCTCGATCCAGCGCCAGAACGCCTGATACGTCTCACAGAGAGTAGCATAACTACCCTGGTGGATGAGACAGGCCATCTTCTCGACGGCGGGCAGTTCGGTGACGGTCATCACCCGTTCCTCATCGATAGGAATCGACTGGGCAAAATCGTCAGGCACTACCGCACCCACCGCCATATCGATCCCGCTCTCGTCGCCGGGACCGTAATACAGCGCTATCACGCGATCCTTACCAAACCAGTCGAACTGATATTTTTGCAGCGTTTCGCCCATCGTCTTGAACTGCAAGGGCACATCCGGCGCAACTTCGCGAAACGATAAAAAACGTTGGGCGGGAATAGACTTAAACACAACCTCTTGCGGCATTTCATGCTCCTTTTCGATCATGCGCAAACGCGCTCGTACACTAACCAGACACGCCTCAACCTCGGCGATATGGGCTTCCAGTTGGGCCGCTTTGAGCTTCAGCATCCCGCGAATATCATCCGGCGTGAGATCATCATTCAAAATGAGCGTGATCTCATCGAGCGATAGTCCCAGGTCTTTCAGCGCCAGAATACGATTTAGCCGGGGTAACTGGTGTATGGCATAATAGCGGTAGCCGGTAAATGGATCGATGTGATCCGGTGGCAGCAGCCCAATATCAGCGTAATAACGCAGCGTCTTGGGCGTCACCTGGCAGATACGAGCGAACTCTCCGATCCTGAACATAGGGTGTTTGTCCTCGCGCGAACACAGGTCCAGTGAAAGCTTTCGGTATCACTATACACTTTGCCGTAAGGGACGAGTCAAGGGGCTATATACCGGGAGCAAAGACGAGAGGTACGGCGTGACAGACGATTACCGCCGCATGGGATACTAATCCAATCAACATAAGGGAAACAAATCCCCTCGCCATTCAAGTAGTTGGTGAGGGGATGTAGGAAATGGGACAGTGTAGTTAATCAATCCTGCAAATAGGCGTGAATCCCCTCTGCCGCTTTGCGCCCTTCGGCAATCGCCCACACAACCAATGACGCGCCGCGATCCGCATCGCCCGCCGAGAACACACCGTCAACACTGGTCATCAGGTGATCATCTACCTTGATATTGTTGCGCTCATCGAGTTCCAGGCCCATCTCATACACCAACCCCTGCTGTTCAACATGCACGAATCCGAGCGAGAGCAGCACCAGATCGGCTTTCAGTTCGAATTCCGAACCGGGAATCTCGGCCATCTCAAAGCGCCCGTTAGTGCTGCCCTTCTCCCAATCCAGGCGCACGGCGCTCAGTTTCTTGACACGCTTACCTTTTTTGCTGCCAAAGAATTCCTTCGTATTGACGCTAAACAGGCGTTTGCAACCTTCTTCGTGCGAACTCGTGGTTTTGTACATGCGCGGGAACAACGGCCAGGGATGCGAGGCCGGGCGTTTGCGCGGGAATTCGGGGAACAGTTCGATCTGGGTGACGCTGGCTGCACCCTGCCGGTTAGCGGTTCCGATACAATCCGATCCCGTATCGCCACCGCCCAACACGATCACATGCTTGCCCTTTGCATCAATGCGATCATCGGGCGGGATTACGTCCCCCGCCACGATGCGATTCGACTGTTCGAGGTATGCCATCGCAAAGTGAATGCCATCCAACTCGCGCCCCGGAATGTTCAAATCACGCGGCTCACGCGCGCCAATCGCCACACACACCGCGTCGAATTCGTCCATGATCTGCGCAGTAGGAATTTCCACGCCCACCTTGACACCCGTCTTGACGATCACACCCTCGGCGCGCATCAAATCCACACGGCGATCAATGACGGTTTTTTCCAGCTTGAAATCCGGCACGCCGTAACGCAAATAACCACCCACGCGATCCGCCGCTTCGAACAACACAACGGAATGGCCGAACTTGTTGAGCGAATCGGCGCAGGCCATCCCCGCCGGACCGGAACCAATCACCGCGACCCGTTTACCCGTGCGCGTTTTGGGCGGGCGCGGCTTGACCCAGCCTTCATGAAAGGCGCGATCAATCACCGATAATTCATTTTCGCGGATCGTCACCGGGTCGTCATTGATGCCGAGGACGCACCCATATTCGCACGGCGCAGGACACAATCGCCCGGTAAATTCGGGGAAATTGTTCGTTTTTTGCAGAATTTCATACGCACCCTGCCAATCCCCGGTGCGCGTCTTATCCTGCCATTCGGGAATCAGGCTGCCCACCGGACAGGCCCAGTGACAGAATGGTACACCGCAATCCATGCAGCGCGCGACTTGATATTGGCGCATGTCGGAAGGTAACTGCGCCTCGACCTCGTGGTAATCGCGCACGCGCTCCACTACCGGACGGTAGCGGTTTTCGATGCGTTCAATCTTCAAAAATCCTTTGGGGTCGGCCATGGTGTGTTCTCTCCCGTATATCTCTGGAGTCGGTTGGTCGATGTAGCCCACCGGGCCGTGCAACGACCCGGCTACTGATCACAAGGACCGTCAACGGCCCTGGTTGGGTTACGTTCAATGCATCTGGGGCGTATCGCCATACGCCCTACAATTCCGCCAACAGAGGTTTTCTCTTGGTTTTACCTTGATTTTCTCTGCGCTCTTTGTGCCTCTGTGGTGAAAAAAATCCTAATACGGCACTTCCAGGTATTCTTCCTCGCGGATGTAGTCCAACAATTGCTCCGTTTGGCGCAACTGCTGCTCCTGCAAAATCCGCTTGTATTCGAACGGCACGACCTTGATAAACTTCGGCAGCGTCGAGTGCCAGTTATCGAGGACCTGCTGCGCGACGGTGCTGCCCGTGTATTGGACATGGCGCTGCAAATAGTCGCGCAAAAAGTCCTGATCCTCGTATTCGAGTGCGGGCGACAATTCGACCATCGAGCGATTGCAGAAATAGGCAAAATCGCCGGTTGCGTTCAGCACATACGCGATCCCGCCACTCATCCCGGCAGCGAAGTTGCGCCCCACCGGACCGAGAACGATGATCCGCCCGCCGGTCATATATTCCGCGCAGTGATCGCCTGTGCCTTCCACAACCGCCACCGCGCCGGAGTTGCGCACCGCGAAGCGTTCGCCCGCCACGCCGCGCACATAGGCTTCGCCGCCCGTCGCGCCGTAGAGGACCGTGTTACCGATGATAATATTGTCTTCGGCAGCGTAGGTGATACCCGCCGGGGGTACGACGATCAGCTTGCCGCCGGACAGTCCCTTACCGAAATAGTCATTCGAATCGCCTTCGAGTCGCAGCGTGATACCCTTCGCCAGCCACGCGCCGAAGCTCTGCCCCGCGCTGCCGTGCAAATTCACATTGATCGTATCTTCGGGCAGTCCCGCTTCCGCGTAGCGTTTGGAGACTTCATAGCTCAACATCGTGCCCACCGCGCGATCCGAATTGCTCACCGGCAGATCGATCTCGACGCGCTCCTGCTTTTCCAACGCGGGCATGGCTTGCGCGATCAAGGTGCGATCCAGTACGCTATCGATCTTGTGAATCTGGTCCGTCACGCAGCAGGTCGCCACGCGATCCACATTGGCGGGCTGGTGCAAGATCGCCATCGGATCAACCGTCTGGGCTTTCCAATGATCGACCTCGCGCGCGGCGAGCAAATCCGTGCGCCCGATCAAATCCTCGAAACGCCGGATGCCCAACTGCGCCATGATCTCGCGCACATCTTCCGCCATGAACTTGAAGTAGTTCACCACGTAATCGACCTTGCCCGTGAACCGCGCGCGTAACTGCGGGTCTTGCGTGGCAACACCCACCGGACAGGTGTTCAGGTGACATTTGCGCATCATGATACAGCCCAGCGTGATCAGCGCCGCCGTGCCAAAACCGAATTCCTCCGCGCCGAGAATGCCCGCCAGCACAATATCGCGCCCGGTCTTGAGCTGCCCATCCGTCATCAGCTTGACGCGCCCGCGTAGATCGTTCAGTACCAGCGTTTGGTGCGTTTCCGAGATGCCCAATTCCCAGGGCAAGCCCGCGTGCTTGATTGAACTCTGCGGACTCGCGCCCGTACCGCCGTCGTAGCCACTGATCACGATGTTATCGGCGTGCGCTTTGGCGACTCCTGCCGCTACTGTGCCCACGCCCGCCTCAGACACCAGTTTGACGCTGATGCGCGCGTGCGGATTGGCGTTTTTCAGGTCGAAGATCAACTGTGCGAGGTCTTCAATCGAGTAAATGTCATGGTGCGGCGGCGGCGAAATCAGCGTCACACCGGGCGTCGAATAGCGCGTTTTGGCAATGATCGCATCGACCTTATGCCCCGGTAATTGCCCGCCTTCGCCCGGTTTCGCGCCCTGCGCCACCTTGATCTGCAATTCGTCCGCATTGACGAGGTAATTGCTTGTGACGCCGAAACGCCCCGACGCCACCTGCTTGATCGCGCTGCGCGCCCATAAGCCATCTTCGCGTGGGTGGAAGCGTTCCGGTTCTTCGCCACCTTCGCCGGAATTGCTGCGCCCGCCAAGCATGTTCATCGCCATCGCCAGCGCTTCATGGGCATCTTTACTGAGCGAACCAAACGACATCGCGCCGGTAGTCATGCGTTTTAGAATGTTTTCCGCCGGTTCGACTTCAGCCAACGGGATCGGTTCCTGTGGCTTGAACTCGAACAAGCCCCGGATCACATGCGGGCGCTGGTTGAACGTGTTCACATGCGCGGCAAACTGCTTATATTTGTCATAGTCGCCCGTCATCACCGCCCATTGCAGCAGGCGGATCGCGTCAGGATTCCAGGCGTGTTTTTCGCCGTCCTTGCGCCATTGGTACACACCCTGCGTCGGTAGCAGGCGCGGACGCTCTACATACGCCAGTTCATGCCGCAGCAGCGTTTCTTGCGCGATCTCGGCCAGACCAATGCCATCGATCCGCGATTCCGTGCCCGTGAAATAGCGATCCACCAACTCTTTGCTGAGGCCAATCGCCTCGAACGTCTGCGCACCGTGATAACTGCGCAGCGTGGAAATGCCCAGCTTGGAGAGAACTTTCAACAGTCCTTTGGCAATCGCGTCAAAGTAGATGTTTTCCACTTCGAGGTAATTCGCGCCCTCGATACGTCCCTGCTTATGCAGATCGTGCAGAATTGCCAGCGCACCATAGGGATTAATCGCGCTTGCGCCATACCCGTGCAGCAGCGCAAAATGCATCACTTCGCGTGCTTCGGCGGTTTCGACCAGCAGCGCACACTGCGTCCGTTTCTGCGCGCGGATCAGGTGATGCTGCACCGCCGCGCAGGATAACAGCGACGGAACAGGGGCGCGATCCGGTCCCACTTCCCGATCCGACAGCATGATAAAGGCTACGCCGTCATCCACCAACTGCTCGGCTTCGGCGCAGATGCGTTCCAGCGCCAGTTCGAGTCCCGCCGGGCCAGACGAACCCTGGTTCGCGTCTACCGGGAATGTACAATCCACCGTCGCCACCTTAAAGGCGGGATTGTGCCAATGGCGCAGCTTTGCCATATCCAGGTTGCTGAAAATCGGACGCTTGAACTGGATCGTGTGGCAGTGTTCGGGCGTTTCGTCCAGCAAATTCCCTTCCTTGCCGATGTAGCTGGTCAGCGTCATGACCAGCTGCTCGCGGATCGGGTCAATGGCCGGATTCGTGACTTGTGCAAACGCCTGCTTGAAATAATTGAATAGTAGCTGCGGCAAATCAGAAAAGACCGCTAACGGCGTATCCGTGCCCATCGATCCCACCGGTTCCTGATGGCGCTGGATCAGGGGGATCAGGCTGTTTTCGATGTCTTCCTTGTTGTAACCAAACGCCAGCATCATCTCCATCAGTTCGCCGTTTTGCATCCCCACGCGCACGGGTTCCGGCAAGGGCACGCTGATAAACGTGATGCGGTTTTTCTCCACCCATTCGCGGTAGGGCTGCTGGTGGCTGATCTGCTGCTTGATTTCCGCGTCAGGGATGATGCGCCCTGCTTCCGTATCGACCAGCAGCAGTTTACCGGGCCGCAAACGCCCCTTCGCCGCGATCTCTTCCGGCGCGAACTGCTGCACGCCGACCTCCGACCCCATCACGATCATGTCATCTTTAGTCACGACATAACGCGAGGGCCGTAACCCGTTCCGGTCCAATGTGCCGCCGACCAAACGCCCGTCGCAGAAAATCATCGACGCGGGACCATCCCAGGGTTCCATAAAGGCGCTGTGGTATTCGTAGAAAAATTTCAGATCGTCGGGGATCGGATTCAGCGCGTTGAACGATTCCGGGATCAGCATCATCAGCGCGTGCGGCAGGGAGCGTCCGGCCATTGTCAGTAGTTCGAGCGCGTTATCTACGCTGGCGGAATCGCTTTTGCCCGGCTCGATGACCGGAAACAGTTTTTTGAGGTCGTCACCAAAGAGCGGAGAGGCCATGCTGCCTTCGCTGGCGCTCATCCAAAAACGATTGCCCTTAATGGTGTTGATTTCGCCGTTGTGGGCCAGATAGCGGAACGGCTGTGCGAGGTCCCAGGTGGGAAAGGTGTTCGTGCTAAAACGGGAGTGAACGAGGGCTATCGCGCTCACCACGCGATCATCCTGCAATTCGGGGAAATACGCTTTGATCTGCTCCGGCATCAACATACCTTTGTAGATCACGGTGCGGGTTGAGAGGTGTGTCACGTAGAAAGCATATTTCGCCCCCAAAGGGGACTGTCGTACCGCGCTTTCCACCTGCTTGCGGATCACGTACAGCTTGCGTTCCAGCGCATCCCCGACCAATTCATTTTTCGGATCGGTCACAAAAATCTGCTTGACCACCGGTTCCGCCGCGCGCGCAATCTCGCCCAACACGTCCGGCTCAACCGGCACATCACGCCAGGTAATGACTGCTAACCCCTCGTTTTGCACGACCTCGTTAAACATACTGATGCAGGCGTTTGCCTGATCGTTGTCACGCGGCAGGAAGACCACGCCCATCCCGTACTCGCCCGGTCCCGACAAGGCGGGAATCTCCGCACTGAAGAAGGCGTGCGGAATTTGCAGCATCACCCCGGCCCCGTCACCAGTTTTGTTATCCGCGCTCTCGGCTCCGCGATGCGTCATGCGTTCAAGCACTTCGAGGCCGCGCTCGATAATGTCGTGCGACTTGCGCCCTTTAATATGCGCCACAAACCCAATCCCACAGGCATCATGTTCGTAGTCGCTGTTGTAGAGTCCTTGATTCTCAGGGTACTGGTGCATCGTGTTCTCTCCCCGTGGTTCTCGGTGCGATGGTGAAAAAAGCATCCCTGTGCGAGGGACGCTTTTTAGGTGTGCGATCAAAAAAAGGGTTTAGTTGCAGAAGAAAATTAGTTGGCTAGCATTCCAACTATACGAAATTCAAGCGGCACTTGCCTCGTTAATTCGTACAAACGGGGCAATTGTCGCTTTGTGGCAAGAATTGCCCCCCCCATCCAACGGCTTAGAGCGTGTTATGAACTTCGGACTTGGCTTTACGCGCAACAATCACCCCACCCTGTCATCCCTCCCCGCAGGCAGGGCGGGACCAAGCACTCCCCTTGCCCTGCTTGCGGGGAAAGGGGCCAGGGGGATAGGGGTCAAAAAGTGCATAACACGCTCTCAGCACTTTAGCGGGTGCGCCCTATGCCCAGCCACGCAACCGAACAGCTTCCGCCACCCGTTCAACCGCCACACAATACGCCGCGACCCGGTTATTCACGCCCAATTCCTGGGCGCGTTTATGCACCGCCTGAAATGCGGCGGCGATCTTCGCATCGAGCCGCGCATCTACCGTCGCCTCGTCCCAATAATACCCATAAGCGTTTTGCACCATCTCAAAATAGGAGACGATTACGCCGCCCGCATTACACAAGAAATCAGGGATCACATAGACGCCGTTTTGGTACAGCACGTTATCAGCCTCAGGCACAGTAGGACCATTTGCCAGTTCAGCGACAATCCGAGCGCGGATGTGATCGGCATTGCGGCTGGTGATCATGTTTTCCATCGCCGACGGAGCCAGAATGTCAACATCCAATTCCAACAAATCCTGGTTGGAGATCGGCTCGGCTCCCTCCGCAGTGAAATCTCGAATGGTCCCGGTAGCGAGCTTGTGTTCGATAGCATGGAAAGGATTGATCCCATTGGGATCGTATATCCCCCCCTTGGAATCAGAGATGGCGACGATGGTCGCTCCCAGAATCTTCTGGCCCAGAATCGCCGCATACTGCCCGGCATTGCCGAAACCCTGGATCGCCATCGTTGCGCCCTGCGTATTGATGCCCAATGCGTTCGCGGCCTCACGGATGCAATACATCCCACCGCGCGCGGTAGCATCATTCCGCAGTTTGGAACCGCCCAATGGCAGCGGCTTACCCGTGATCACACCGAAATCGTTGTGACCCTGCATCACCGAATATTCATCGACCATCCAGGCCATAACCTGGGGATTTGTATACATATCCGGCGCGGGCACATCCATCTCCGGCCCCAAAATGCGCCCCATCTGGCGGACATACGCACGACTCACCCGTTCAAGTTCGCCCTTTGACAGTATTTTCGTGTTGCAAGCGACACCCCCTTTGCCACCGCCCAACGGAATATCGACGACGGCACATTTCCACGTCATCCACGCGGCCAACGCGCGCACCATGTCGATGGTTTCGTTGGGATGAAACCGCAGCCCGCCCTTCGTCGGGCCACGCGCGTCGTTGTATTGGACGCGGAACCCTCTAAACATCTGGACAGTGCCATCATCCATCCGCACCGGGAAGGTAATATGCATCTCCCGAACCGGCTCGCGCAGCAAGGCATGAAGCGCCGGGTCTAGTTCTAAGACCTCTGCCGCCGCGTCAAGCTGCACCTGGGTAATGGCGAATAAATTGAAGTCTTCTTTCCCATTGCTAGCAAGCATTTTTTGAACAGTCATTCTCACACTCCCAAAGTAATACGAAAAAACAAAACTTACTCAGCACAAATGCGTTGAGATCATCCACAACCCGGCATTCCTGCAAAGAACCAATTCAGGGTGTGAGTTCGGTGATAGGCATGATGAAAACAACATCCCCATGATAGGGATGCTTTTTTGGGTATTCCTCGTCAAAAGAGTTTATTGCAGGAAAAAATCAGTCGATTAGCAACCCAACTATACGAAATTCAAGCGGCGTGTGCTTCGTCAATATAAACAAATAGGGATCAAAAGGCCAGACAATTCGCCCGTTTGATTTTGCTAACCAGAATCTTGTAATTTTCCAACCATATGATTTATACTCACGCACGTTACAATCCCATTACCCGTGTGGGGGAGCACGCTAAGATGCCGACTATTTTTATTTGTTATGGGCGAGCCGACCGATCATTCGTGGATCGGATCGTGCCGCTAATTCATCAAGTTCATGGGCTGAATAGTGTTTGGTTTGATGGTCGTATTCGTGGTGGTGATGAGTGGTGGCAAGTGATCCTCGATCAAATTGCCCATTGCGAATTATTTGTGTATGTGATCTCTAATGAATCCATGAACTCACCCTATTGTCAGGCCGAACTCCGAGAAGCGCGGCGACTCCACAAACCGATCTTGCCCCTGCGGGTGCGGCCAGGGTTGGATTATCCAGAGCGTTTCCCCCAAGACCTCAAAGAAGCCCTGGTGAAAATCCAGTATTTAGAAATGGCCCCTGGGGTGCGTGATACGAAAGAGGTTACAGAGTTTTATGCAGCGCTCAAACAAGGACTGGAGCGAAAACCGCCTTCCCCGCTCATCCCACTGGCCCCGGAACCGGTACTATGCCCGGCCCCGCTCGAACGGACTCATAACCGCAATACGCAATATTTGAAGTGGGGCATTGGCGCCTTGCTCGCCGCGCTGACCATAGGGGCAATCATCATCGGTTTAAGCGTTTTTATGGATGATAATGCCCTAATAGGCACGCCGGTGCTCAATGCGGTTGATGATTCTAACATTCAGTTATCGCCTAAGCCCCTTGCTGAAACCCCGACTAATTTGATCGACGCGACCACGACACCTATGCCAACGTTTACGGTCATGCCCGTATCGGATACAGCCACATTCACCCATACGCCATCGATCACGCCATCGCCAGAGCCTCTTGCGACAGCGATCCCCACGCTCATTCCAGCCCACAGCAGCAATTCGGCGTGGATCACTGTAACCCGCCAATATCGGGATGTGCTATTTGTTGAAGTTCCGGCTGGCTGTTTCATGATGGGCACTGACGAAGGTGAACACGATGAACACCCGGCTCATGAGCTTTGCCTGGACGACTTCTGGATCATGAAAACAGAAGTGACTCGCGCCATGTACGCGGCATGTGCAGCCGCAGGCGGGTGTACGGCCATTGCTACGCCCAATATAGCAGGAAATGACAACCAGCCCATTAACCATGTAAATTGGGATCAAGCCAATGATTTTTGCGATTGGCTTGATGCGCGTCTGCCTTCTGAATCGGAATGGGAATATGCGGCACGCGGCCCGGAAGGGTGGCTTTATCCCTGGGGCAATGAATTTATACCGGACAATGCGGTTTACATTAACAATTCTGGCGACCAGATCGCTCAGGTTGGCAGTATGCCGGGCGGGGCGTCCTGGGTCGGTGCGCTGGATATGAGCGGCAATGTGTGGGAATGGACCAGCTCCTTCGCCAAGCCCTATCCCTATAATCGGCGTGATGGGCGTGAAGGAACAAGCAATCTTATCCTCATTAACCGGGTAACACGCGGTGGCTCATACGCCAACGAAAGTGAATTTTTGCGCGCGGCCAATCGCAGTTCGTACTCGCCGGATACCGCTATTGGGCTGATCGGTTTTCGTTGTGCGCATAAATAGCCTTGATCCGTCACCCCAGCGTAGCCAATCCGCCGCTAGCCCGATCCCCCCGAATCGCGTATAATCCCCGCGCTTAATCGTAAAATCACCCACGACCTGACTCCCCCTCGCTGCATGTGGAGAGGGGGCCGGGGGGTGAGGTAAACACACAGACCGAAAATCCATGTCTCTAAAACGCCTGACACACCCTAACACCCTCTTTCTCCTGATTCTGCTCGCCTACCTGATCTACGGCGGCGCGTTCATTTTCCGCACGAGTACCGTTGTCGAAGAAAGCAGCTTTGTGCCGGAAACCAAGCGCTACTACGTCCTCTTTGACGACGCTATGATCTCGCTGACCTATGCGCGCAATTTCGCCAACGGTGATGGCCTCGTCTGGTGGCCGGATGGTCCGCGCGTTGAAGGGTACACCAATCCCGTGTGGGTGCTGTATATGGCGTTTTGGCACTGGATCGCGATTGCGGACGCCTCGAAGATGAGCGCCGTGATCCAGATCAGCGGCCTCGTATTGCTGGCGCTGAATCTGGTCGTCGTCAAAAAGATCGCGCAGCGACTCAGCGATTCGCCGCTCGTCATGCTCGGATCGGTGGCATTCACAGCATTTTATCTGCCGCTCAACGTGTGGAGTCTGCACGGGACCGAAGTCAGTATCCTGACGCTGTTCGTGAGTCTGGCGCTGTGGTGGGTGCTCAAAATGCTGGCTGAGGATCGTTTCATCATCTGGCCCTATGTCCTGCTGGCATTCAGCACCTCGATTCGCATCGATATGGCTGTACCACTACTTGGTATCGCGGGCTATATGGTCCTGAATGATCGTGCGCGCTGGCGGCAGCATATGGTCATCCCGGTGGCGCTGATGCTGGCGTTTATGGCTCCGCAGTTTGCGTTTCGCAAGTGGTACTATGATGATTGGCTGCCCAACACCTACTATCTGAAAATGAACGGCTACCCGTTGGTCAAGCGGCTCACGCAGGGCTACGAGGTCACAGGGCGCTTTTTCATGAAGGTCGGCTTTTTGCCCTTCGCTATTCTGATCTTCCGCCGGGATCGCGCGATCCGGTTGGTGACGTGGGTTTTCGTGGGACAGGTGCTGTACAGCATGTACGTCGGCGGCGATGCGTGGGAATGGTATGGCGGCGCGAATCGCTATCTTGCCATTGCGATCCCGGCGTTTTTCGTGCTGCTGTGGCTGACGCTGGATGCCTTCTATCGCTGGCTAATGGACGCTTCCGCCGCCCTGAGTGCGACGAATCCGCGTTTCCGCTTGCAGCCAAATGCCGCGCGGATCGGGTTGGCGCTGGCGGCATTCACCTTATTGGTCAATGCGAACTATACTTATGGGACCGATGCGCTCAAGGAATGGTTGCTGATCGATAAATCCATGTTCGCGGACGAGTACAACGAGAAAATTCAAGTTTCGTTTTTGCTCGAAGCGCTGACCAAACCCGACGCGACGATCACGATTTCGGCGGCGGGCGTCGTGCCCTATTTCACGCCGCGCGAATTTGTCGATATTCTCGGCAAAAATGATACCACCATCGGGCGCATGGACGCGGTGCAGGATGTGCTGCCGGAATATGTGCCGGGACACATGAAGTGGGATTACGATTATTCAGTAGGCGAACTTGATCCCGATGTGGTGTTTGAGTTATGGGTACACGAAGAAGATGCCGCGATCTACCTGGATAACGAGTATGTGCGCGTGTGGTTCCCCCCGGCGGGGCGCGATGTGTGGATGCGGACCGATTCGCCAAACATTTACTGGGATCGTATTTATGGCAATTAATGCAGAGAAGGGCTTAATTCTATGACCAGCCATCTCACCGAAACCGAAATCAAGCTCTATGTGCCGGATTTCGCCCCTGTCTTGGCGCGATTGACTGAACTTGATGCCGTATTAGAAACGCCCCGCACCTTTGAGCGCAATGTGCGTTACCTGGATGCCGCACAAACGTTTATGGAGCGCGGGATTGTGCTGCGTCTGCGGCAAGATGCCAAAATTCGCCTCACCTACAAAGAGCCGCCGCATATACAGGATGGCATGATGTCCCGCTTTGAAGCCGAAATCACCGTCGATGATTTTGACATGATGGACATTATCCTGAAAAAATTGGGTTTCGTGCCGGATGTGGTCTACGAAAAATATCGTACCACGTACCAGTTACCCCAAATTTCGGACGATACCGAAATTCTGCTGGATGAAATGCCGTATGGTAATTTTGTCGAGATCGAAGGCGAACCAGATGCTATCCGCGCGGCGATGCAAGCGCTCCATCTGTCCAATGCGCCCCATGTTGGCATGAGTTACCTGTCGATGTTTATGCACATCAAGCGCGTGCTGGGTCTGGAAATGCACGATCTCACGTTTGCGAATTTTGAGGGGGTGTTTGTGCCCTCTGCTGCGATCCCGGTGCGGGTCTAGGCGCGCCGAGCGAGACCGCCTCCCCGCGCGAACGCGCGGTACGCATTCTGTGAATGCGTAGATAGCCGTTGGCTATCGGAGGCGGTCCCTACGCACATGCGCGTTTATATCGCCTGCGCCGCCGCGTCAAAATCCAGCGTCAC